>RKSK01000096.1 GCA_007570915.1 Cenarchaeum sp. | reverse complement strand
AGGAGGACGGGATAGAGGTTGGCTCGGCGCTCTCGTCCATACACGACAAGCTGGCCGTCAGCCCGCGCCGCGCGCTAAGGGAGGCCCTGTGCGCGGGCCTCTTGGAGGAGCACACGGACTTTCTCGGGCGCGCGTGCGTCCGCCGCGGCCCGCGCAGCGCCGAAGTGCTGCGGCGCATATATGACGGCGAGCCGCCTACCAGGAAGAGCCTAATGGCGCACTCTCGCGCGTGGGACGAGTACCTCGGCGCTCGGCGCGCGCGCCTCGACGCCATCCGGGAGGCGGCCAGGCCGACGGCGCGCAACACGGTCGCCACGCTGCCGGCATGGGTGCCATAGGCCGCAGGGCGCGCGGCCCTCCGCTGCCCCCGCGCGCGCCTGTGGCGCCACCAGAGCGCCCACAGGATCACAAACGCCGCCTCTCCCGTGCCGCCCGCCGAGATGCGCTCCATGCGGGAACGCGCCGCCCCTGATCCTGGCGGGCGGGCCCGGCGGGCCGCGCCCGGGCGGCGGGCCTTGGCCAAAGCGCCCCGGCCTTCCACCCAAGGCGCGCCCGGGCCGCGCCCGCCAAAAGCCCGCCATGGCGGCCGGCGGGGGGCGCCGCGGGCGCACGGGCGCCCACATGCCCCCGGCGGGCCCGGGCGCCGCGCGCGCCGCCCCCACGCATAAATATGGCCCGCGCGCGCGCCCCGCGCGATGGGCGTGGTCGCCAAGGGCGCAAAGTGCGACGTGGACGGGTGCGGCGAGGGCGGGTCGCGCTCGCTCAACGCCAAGAGGGTCGAGGAGGGCGGCCTGCGCCTCGCGACGTCCGGAAAAAAGGCGGTCCTCTGCAAGGCCCACTACAAGGAGTGGAAAAAGGAGACGCGCGAGGACCGCGCGCTAGAGCGCGCGAGGTACGACCGGCCCTAGGCGCGCCCGCCGCGCGGCATGGGGCCGGCCATCCTGTACGAGTCGTCGAGCATGTCGTAAAACGTGTCGTCCGAGGAGAAATAGTCCTCGCGCAGCCTAGAGTAGAGCGCGCCGAGCCTGCCGTAGAGCCGGCGCGGCTCGCGCGGCTCCTGCGTGGCCATGACGTGCATCGCGAGTATGGGGAACGCGATCGTCGCGTCGGCGTACACGGTGGCCATGCCGCGCCCGGCGTCGCGGACCTTGCCCCAGCTCTTGCCCTCCTGAAGCGTGGCCCCCGAGAGGCCCCCGGTGTCCGGCCGCGCGTCGGTGACCTGGACGATATAGTCCTGCCCGCCGTCGCCGCGGCGCAGTATCTGGTCCAGGAGCGGGCCGGTCTGCTGCGCGGTGTTCTTTGGCACGCCGCCGCCGAGCTCGACAATGCCGGACTTTTCGGCCCCGTAGACGATCGCGGCCTGCTCTATTATCTCGCGCACAAAGTCGAGCGTGTACTCCTTGCCGCGCAGCCTGTGGACCGCGAGGTTTAGCGCAAGCGACGAGTCCTTTAGCGTCGAGACGTAGAGGGGCACGCCGTGGCGGTGGGCCGCCACGACAAAGCTCCTCTCGGGGTGCGGCGCATGCTCGTAGCTGATGCGCCCAACCTCGTCGCAAAACTCGGCAGTCGTGAACGGCCTGCCGGCGAGCCTGTCGCGGAACATTCGCTGTATGACCTGGTCCTGGGCCTCGAGAGTCTCGTAGAACTTTATGAAGACGTCGCGGATGCGGACGATCTCCCTGTCGTACAGGACGCCGTCGTCTGCGTCGGCGTGGCCCTGGCGGACCGGCAGGCCCCACGCAAAGTGCTCCTCGTGGTAGACGTTGGCGCCCGTCGTCACGATCCAGTCGACAAAGCCGCGCTCTATGAGGGCCTTGACTATCCCGCCGTGGCCCACGGGGGCCATCGCGCCGGACATTGTGAGGCAGATCGTCGCGCCGCCGGAGACCATCTCGCCCCATATGCGCGCCGCGCGGCCAAGCTGCCGCGCGTTGTAGCCGCTGCGCTCGTACGCCCCCACGAGGCCCTCGATGCCGGAGGCGGGGTCCAGGTCCATGTGGGGGATCTCGCTGCCCCCAAAGGAGTGGCGGTCCACGCGCGCGCCGCGCCGCGCGCGCGCCTATAACCCTATGGCGCGCCGCGCGCCCGGACCGCAGCAGGGCATGATCGGTGTGCCCGCGTATCCTGCCGACGTGCTCCTCGTTGATCGCGTATATGGGGGTGTGGCTGCGGACGGCGGCGGGCACGCCCGCTTTGTGCAGGTCACTTGTGGTGATCTGGGCGTACCTGATGTCCTGCCTCTCGTCGACGTTTGCGCCGCTCTTGCAGTCGATCACCAGCGCTTGCCTAGTCGTGGGGTTTGTAAATATTATGTCTGGGCTAACGTTTCCGCTTTCCACACTCACGTTATGTTCAATCCCGTGTGTCTCGTAACCAAGCCTGAACAGGGTTGCTGGCCACTTTGTGTTAAACCTGCTAAATGACATGCCTAGAGGCTTATTTACAAGTAGCGTGTGTCTATCCACTGCGTGCTCCAAGTGCTATGGGGCAGGTCATCCCACTGTCGTGGTAAAGCTGCATGTGCCCCATCAGGCGAAGCACGCTTGCGCCGGGCCAATCGTTGCTTATTACCATGCTAAAGTACCTGGGGGTCACGCTTATCCCCAGGCTCTCCGCGTTCTCCATGTCCACCACAGGTACAGAATAGTGGTTGCCCTCAATCTTTATGCACACGCCGTCCATTCGCAGGGGGGGCTTTCCGTCAAACACGTCTCTGACAAAGCCAGGGACGTCCCTTATCGGCCTGGTCAGATCAAAGTCTACGGAACGCGCAACATAGCGCCGAACCCCCCTGTAAGTTATGGGGTGGCCATACTCGCACTCCTCGATGTTGGTGCACATGCGGGCGTACGCGTCGCGCGCCTCCTCGGCGATCATCAGGTGCGCGCGCGCGGACGTGCCGCCGGCCGAGACCACTGCCCCGTCCCACCGCACGGCGGCGCTCGCGCCCCCGTCATCTGCGACACGCTCGGCGCGGGCCGACTCCCGCGGCGCGGCGCGCCGCCCGTTCCCGCTC
>RKSK01000028.1 GCA_007570915.1 Cenarchaeum sp. | reverse complement strand
GTAGTCGCCCCCCGCCTGCGCCTCCATTATCCCGGTGAGGTCCCTGTGCGCGTCCATGAGCTCGTTGACGACGGCCACGTGGCTCACCGTGGGGTCCTCCGGCACTATCCCCCACGGCGGGGCGCCGGGCTCCTCCATCTCCTCGTCCACGGCGGCCTGCCCCGGCGGGGCAGCCGCGGGCGGGGCGGGGATCCCGGTGTCGTCGTCCATGGAGAACTGGGAGAGCGTCGTTACGGGGGAGAGGAACGCCGCTGCCGCGATCGCCACAAGAACCAGGATCCGCTCCCCCCTCATCACGGATCCCGCCGGGTTTTGGCCACATAAAGCTTTGGCGGGTCTCGTAGGCAAGAGTGCGGAGAGTTTATAAATAAACCCCGCGGGTTGTGCCATATGGCGGGTTTCGGCCAGAAGGCTCGAGCACGCTAGCCAAGACGCGCATGGAACGCGCCCGTGAAAGGCCGCCATTTGGGCCGTCGGGGCCTCGCGCGAGGGCAGGCAGGCCACAGGGAGCCCCGGGACGTGGAGCCGACGCTCGCGCCCAAATGCCAGATGGAGCCGCATAGCGGGGCGGATGCGGTTGCGCTGTTCGCTTGGACCCGACCCTCGTCGCGTATCCTAAAGGCAGGGGTGCACACGCCCTAGGGGGTCGCTTGCGCGGCGGCCGGATGCAAGAGCACCCGCCCGCGCCGGTGGCGCTCGGCGTATAGCGGTTGGCGCCACCTTTACCCAATGGGGCAGGGCTCCCGATCCCCGGGGCAGCCCCACGCGGGCGAGGAAACTGCCCCTGGCGCCCAAAGGCGGCACGCTGCCCCCATATGATAAAATAGGGCGGATTTGGCCTGCGCGCCCGTGTCAGTCGAGCCCCAGATACCGCCGGCCCTGCGCGAGGAGGTCACAAAGCTGCAGCAGATGCAGAACAGCCTCCAGGGCGTCCTGGCCCAAAAGCAGCAGGTCGAGGTCGAGCGCATAGAGATCGACAGGGCGCTAGAGGAGCTCAAAAAGGCCGGCGAGGGCGACGCCGTCTACAAGCACGCCGGCTCGATACTCATAAGGTCCACGCGCGACGCGCTCCTCGCCGAGCTCGAGGAGAAAAAGGAGCTCTCCTCGACGCGCCAGACCGTCCTCGCAAAGCAGGACGAGCGCCTGCGCGAGGGCCTCAAGGCGCAGGAGGCGAGGGTCAACGAGATGATACGGGCCATGCAGGCGCCCGGCGCGGCGGGGCAGCCGGGCGCGGGGCAGCCGCCGCCCCCGCCGCCGCCGGCGCAGGCAGGCGCGCAGCAGGCGCGCGCGTGAGATGGCCGGCGCGCAGCGCGCCGGCGCCGCGGCGGTGCGCATCATAGCCGACGAGCGCGAGCGCAAGAGCGGCATACCCGCGCTCCTCTCGAGCCTCGGCGCGCGCGCCGAGCTCAGCACGCTCGTCACCGGCGACTATATCGTCGCGGCCGAGACCGGCGTCGAGCGCAAGAGCATACGCGACCTCGTCTCGTCCGTCTTTGACGGGCGCCTCTACGACCAGTGCGAGAGGCTGAGGGCAGAGTTCCGCCACCCCATCGTCGTGGTCGAGGGCGGGTCGGAGGAGATTGGGAGGCACGTCGACAACCCGCTGGTGTTCTATGGGGCGATCGCGCGCGTGGCCGTAGAGCTCGGCGTCTCCGTCGTCCAGACGCCCGGCGCGACTGACACGGCGAGGCTGCTCATGGCGCTGGCCACGCGAAAGGGCGCGCGGCGCGGCGGCCTGCTCAAGAGGCAGCGCAAGAGGAGGGGCGCGAGCGTGCGCGAGCAGCAGATCGGCGCGCTGTGCAGCCTGCCCGGCGTGGGCGAAAAGATCGCCGCAAGGATGCTCGACAGGTTTGGCACGCCGGGGGCCGCGTTTGGCGCGTCGGCCGCCGAGCTCGCGCGAGTCGAGGGCCTCGGCGCGGCGCGGGCCCGCAGGCTACGCGCGATCATGGGCTCGCCGGCGCGCGCCGGCGGCGCGCGCGGCAGGCAGTCAAGCCTGCCCTAGCGGGCAGGCCTCCTCGAGGCCGCGCCGCCGCACACAGGGCAGCTGGCCTCGCGGCCCATGTCGCGCGAGCACGCCGCGCAGCGGCGCGACCACCGGCGGGGCGCGCGCGTCCCGCGCGTCATCACGGGGACGACGCGCAGGCCCATGCGCTTGGCCACGTTTGAGACCGCATAGTCGTCAGTGACGAGCTCGCCGCGCAGCTCGGCGCACAGCGCGATCACGGACACGTCGGCGCGCGAGAGCGCGCCGGACTCGCCGGCCGATCGGGCCGCGGCGCGCACGGACTCGAGCGAGGCCGCCGACGGGTCTGCCACGACGAGGCGGCCCGCGTCGATGAGCGCGTCGATCGCCCCGTGCGAGGACTTTATGTGGCCGACCTCGCCGTGCACGAGGCCCGTCGTGTGGGCCGTGCCCGAGGAGGCAAACGGCACGCCCGCATAGAACGCCGAGGCGTCAAGGACCCTAAAACCCAAGCTTTTTCATCTGCCGCAGGCCGGACTTTTTGAGCCTCACAAATACGACGCGCCGCTCGTGGCGCCTTATCGTGATCGCGTCGCCAAACTCGACTGGCCTGACGACCTGCGCGTCGACGACGGCGTTGCAGTCGTGCGAGCACCTCACCTCTATGCGCTCGTCGGGCACGACTATGGACTCTAGGCGAAAGACCGGCGCGACGGGCGTGATTATCAGGACGCCGAGCGTCTCGTGCAGTATCGGGCCGCCAAGCGAGAACGAGTGGCCCGTCGAGCCGCTCGGCGTCGCGACTATGACGCCGTCCATCTTTTGCGTGACCGTGTCGTTCTGGAACCTGATCTCAAACTCGGACGTCCTGGTCAGGTTGGCGCGGCTGATGAATATCTCGTTGAGCGCCGGCGGGAGCTCGACGCCGCCGGCCGTCGCCGAGACGCGCACGCGCCTGTCAAGGAACGCCGCGCCGCGCCTGACCTGCCCGATGGCCTCGCCTATGCCGCCCATCGTCGTCTCGGAGAGTATGCCGCGGTTGCCGCCGACGTTGACGGCGAGCATGGGCACCTCCGAGTCCAGGGCCCGCGCGGCGCGCAGCGTGGTCCCGTCGCCGCCTAGCGTGATGACCATGTCAAGGGACTCCCCGCGCATCGACTCGACGTCCTCGGCGGGCCGCGCGCCTGCGGCCTGCGCCGGGGGCGTGACTATGACCTCCGAGCCGCCGGAGGCGAGCATGCCCGCGACGGCCCCGGCGGCCTCGGCGGCCTCGGCCGAGCCGAGCTTGCAGACGATCCCCACCCTGTCGAGCCTCATGCGCGGGCCGCGCCTGCGCGCCTCAATTAAAAGCCATGGCGCCGCGGCGGCGCGCCGGCCCGCACACAGTTTAAACGTGGCCCCGCCGGCGCCCCCCGCGAGAATGGTGGGCGAGCCCCCCGTCCTGGACAGGAAGGACTATGCGGCAAAGTGCGACCAGATACTCGAGGACGCCGAGATCCGCTTTTGCGGCTTTATAGGCCAAGACGCCGGCCTCATTGTGGGCAGGTTTAGGGAGGGCGAGGAGCCCATAGAGACCGACGAGAACAGGCGCAGCATGTACCACGACCTCGTCACGCGCATAACGAAGAGAAAGGTGTTTGACGCCAACCTTGGCCGCGTCAAGTACTCGGCGTCGCGCCGCGAGAGGGTCGTGATGATGAGCTTTCCCGTGGGCGACGACGTCGTCATGGTCATGGCCCAGCCGCACGTCAACATTGACCGCACCGCCTACCGCATCATCGAAAAGCTCGGCAGCCAGTGGTCAGAGTTTTACGGAAAATAGAAAATGGTGGTGTGGGCTCCTAGAACCCCTTTGGAAGCGTCCCGTGCGTGGCGGACTGCGCCGGCGCCGCCTTTTGCTGCTGCGCCTTTTCGCGCGCGAGCCTCTCGAGCTCTGCGCGCTCGGCCTGCTCCTGCTCGCGCCTCTTTAGGTAGTCCGCCTCGTACGCCTCGAGATCCGTCTGCTTGCCTCCGCCCTGCGGCGGCGCCTGCTGCTGCTGCGGCGGGGGCGACATGCCCTTTGGCAGGCTGCCGCGCGTCGATGACGGCTGCGGAGGCGTGGGCGGCGGCGCGCTTGCCTGCGCGGCGGGCCCCTCGACGCTCATGCCGTACCCCGTGAACCGCTTCTCGGGCGGGTGGTACGCAAGCCTCTGCCTGGTCGCAAAGTACTGGTTTGAGGGCTGCGTGTACCCCGTGACGGTGGCCTTTTGCAGGTTCCAGTCAGACGTCGGGACCCTGCCGGTCGGCGCCGTGTTGCGCGCATAGTAGCGGCTCGGCGCCGGCGTGTACCCCGTGATCTTTGCCCTCATCTCGCCGAACGTGTCCGTTATCGGAAAGTTCCTGTACGACTCCTCGAGCGCGGCGGCCACCGTTGCCGGCGGCGCGCCTGCCTGCGCGCTTGCCTGTGGCGGCGGCGGCGGCGCCATGCCCTTGGGCAGGCTCCCCCGTGTCGAGGACGCCTGCGGCGGTGGCGGCGGTGGCGGCGGCGTCTGCTTTGGCTGCGGTGGCGGCGCGCCCATGCCCTTGGGCAGGCTCCCCCGTGTCGAGGACGCCTGCGGCGGTGGCGGCGGCGTCTGCTTTGGCTGCGGTGGCGGCGCGCCCATGCCCTTGGGCAGGCTCCCCCTGGCCGGGGGCGCCTGCTTTGGCTGCGGGGCCGTGCCCTTTGGCAGCGTCTGCTTTGGCGGCGCCTCGGCCGGCCCTGCCTGCTGCCTTGTCAGCTTTTCGATCTGCGCCTCTAGTGTCCGAATCCGGTCCTCTAGGTCCTTCTTTGTGGACTTTGACGACTTGGCCCTTGACGGCCTTGCCTTCTTTGTCGTTGCCATTGGCGCGGCCCCCCAGGGCGGGTGCTTATTTAGATTGTGGTGGATCGCAGGCAAATCCACGCCTGACGGCCTAGTCCGGCTCCCAGAACTGCATGACGTACAGGCAGTTGTTGCAGCGCCAGACGGCCACGTGCGGCCCGCGCGACGTGTCGGCCCCGTACCCCCCGTCCTCTAGCCTCACGGCCGTGGGCAGGTAGTGCGTGCGCGGGCTCTGGAGCCACTCGTCCTGCCCGCAGTTGGGGCAGCGCGTCTGCGGGGGCATCGGGCGCGGCAGGTGACGGTCTCGGATGATGCGCTCATGGGGTTCTCCGGCAGAGTTGTCGGTGCGCACTGTGTACACAGTGTGCGACGATGGCGCGCGATTATAACAACGAAGTTTGCGCGCCGGCCGCCGGGCGGAACTTGGCGGTGTCCA
>RKSK01000210.1 GCA_007570915.1 Cenarchaeum sp. | reverse complement strand
TGTGGTCATGGCGTGCGGCGCCTCCCTCCCGCGCCCGCCGGGGATGCGCATCGGGAGCACGCGCGCCGCCTTTCCCGCGGCAAACTTGCGCAGCGCCGCGGCGACGCGGCGCGAGTTCGGGCACGGCACGGGCCGGCGCACCCCGTGCCGCGCGAGCCGCCCGAGCACCCCTGTCGCGAAGTGCCCGCGGTCCACGGGCAGCACCGGCCTGACGCCGGCACGCGCGCAGACCGCCCTGACGCGCCTGTGCGCAGTGGAAAACGCGACCTCCACGGAGTCGCCGGGCACGGCGCGCACGGCGCCGGGCGCGGCCCACACCCTGCTGGCCGCGCACTGCGCCGCCGTGTGCCTTTCCCTGCGTGACGTGCCGCCCTCGCGCCTCCCGCGCACGAGCCGCCCCAGGGCCGCGCGCCCGTACCGGGGCATGCCGCGCATGCCGGACGCGACGACGATCTCGGCCGGGATCTCGCCGCGCTGGCGGAGCGTGCGCAGCTGCCGAGCGCCCGACGAGCGCAGCGCATGCGGCGCTACGTCTGCGCCGCGCGTGCGCATCGCGACGCGCGCCCGCCCGGCGGTGGGCACCCTGCCGGCGGCCGCGGCGAACTCGCGGAGCCCCGGGCACCCGCCGGTCGCGGCGCCGCTCCCGGCGGCCAGCGCGACCAGGGCGAGGAACGTGGCCTCCCCAAACAGCCTGTTGTGCCTCGTGGCAAACCTGGGGTCGCGCGCGGCCGGCGCAATCGCCCTTTTCGCCGACCTTGGCGCGCCCCCGTCCCCGGCCATCTGCGCCGACTTCGCTTTTGCTCTAGCCCGCGCCGCCGGCGGCCTGACGGTGTCCCCTAATCGGCCTGCTTGGGTCCGGCGCGGGCGCCGGGACCCGCTTTTGGGAAGCGTGAGGCGGGGAGCCTGCCGGCGTGCGTGGCGAGCCGTCCC
Organism: Cenarchaeum sp.; assembly: GCA_007570915.1. Classification (GTDB taxonomy): domain Archaea; phylum Thermoproteota; class Nitrososphaeria; order Nitrososphaerales; family Nitrosopumilaceae; genus JAHRAL01. The sequence continues at coordinate 1,585 of RKSK01000210.1, read as the reverse complement.
AGCCAACAAGAACGGGGTTGGCGAAGGATGTGATGGGGCGGGAGCCGGAACGGCGGGACCGCCACACAGCCGAAGCCGCCGCTCCTGGGGTGGCCACAGGCATGCCCGCCTTGCGGCGGAGGGCGCCTCCGGCACCCTATAGGCCCCGGGCCGCCCCTGATCCACCGCCCGCGCCGGAGCGCCGCCCGCCCGCCCGCGGGCACAGTCACGATTATTAGGCCCAGGGCGCCGCCGCGCCGACATCATGGCGCAAGGCGGCGAACGGGGGATGCGCGGGGAGGCGGCCTCCGGCTCGCCCGAGACGCTCGCGGCCCCGCCCGCCCCGGGGGAGTTTAGGGCGCCCCCCCTGCTGGTGCCCACGCAGCGGCGAGCGCGCGCGCTAAGGCCCCCGCTTGACCCTCTGTGCGCCGGGGGCGCCGGCGGCTCTGAGATCCTCCGCCACCGCGAGGCCGGCATGGCGGAGGGGGGGCTATACAAGGCTGGGCGGCGCGGCGAGGGGCGCGCCTCGCCCGGGCCGAAGGGCGGCCTGGAGGTTCCCAAGTTCCGCCCTGACGGGAGATGACCGGGACAGGGGGCGCGTTCGGCCCGGCCCCGTGGCGGTCCAGGGCGCCTGCGCCAATAACAAGGGGCCCGGGGCCACGCACCCCGGCCACCAAGATCAAGACGGGGCTGCTTCGCCCCGGCGACGTGGCGTCGTTTCGTGCCGACCACGAGGGCATCGTCTCGGCCACCAGGGCGCATGTGGCGGAGGACGGAAGGCTTGAGCACGCCTAGCCCCGCCAGTCCGGCCGGCTCTGTGGCCATGGGGATCACCGACCTGGCGTATGGGGTTCCCGCGCTTCAGCGGGAGGGCGGCAGCCACTATCGCATGGCCGACAAGACGGGATCCATCCTGCGCGCGGCCATGCGCCTGCGCGTGCTGGCTCCCGGGGGCCGGCCGGGGGAATTTTCGGCAGGCGCGCAGGTTGAGGTGTTCGCGTCCACTCCAAGGGGGTCCAGGCGTCCGGATCTGCTTCGCCCCGGCCCGCAGGATCCGCACTCGCTCGTCGTCGACGAGGACGTTGGCCACGACACCGTCATGGGCGAGCCCAGCGCGTACTCTGTAGGGGGCGCGACCATAAGCGCAGGGCCGGTAACCGCTCAGATGGGTAGGGCGCGCCTCTACACCAAAAGCGGCGGGTCGGCCTGCCTTGCGGACGCCCTGCCCACGCTCAAGGTCGTAAACGGCGCCCCCGGCGCGGCTCCACAGGGCGGCTCGGAGGATCCCGCCCCGCTGTCGGGGGGCGAGCAGTGATGCCTGCTAGGAGCGCCACCGCGGCGCGGCAGTACAGGCCCGTCGGCGAGCGCATACCAGACCGCGAGTTTGCCAACGTCCCGGCTGACAGCGAAAAGGGGTTTCCTCTGCTCCGACTGACGCGCGAGCACTGGACGCTCGCTGATATCGTTGTGGACGGGATGACCATGGAGAGGCTTGAGAACCTGGTATCAGAGAACAGGCAGTCAAGGCGCCTGCGATCCTATGGCCTTGCGCCAAAGCAGCGCGTGCTGCTCTGCGGGCCTCCGGGCACGGGCAAGACGATGACGG
>RKSK01000181.1 GCA_007570915.1 Cenarchaeum sp. | reverse complement strand
GGCCTCCATCGCGTGGTCCACGATGACGGCCATGGCCGCGCCGCGGAGGATGGCCGCCGCCCTGTGCGCCCTCCTCATCTCCCTCACCGCGGCCGCCACGCGCGCCACCGGCACCCCCCTCGCGCACTGATCAATTTGCGTTTCGGTTTGCATGTGCGGATCCTTTGGTCAATGGTTTTGGATCCGCGCCCGGGAGGGGCCCGCGTGCCCTGCCACGCCGCACCGCGGGCGCCAATGCGTCCGAATTTGCCAAAAATCGTGCCTATTTATGCAACGGAGCCCCGCGTTGGTATATATATTAAGGCCAGGGCGCCTGCTGCTGTATGGCACTTGCAGGGGAAGCGCAGCAGGGCTCCACGGCGATCGCCTTCGCGGTCACGGCACTATTGGCTCTGTCAGCTCCTGCCGCCGCGCTGGCGACCGCAGACGTGTCAGCAAAGTTCGACGACGGCTTTTACGACCAGGTACAGGAGTGGATCGCCGAGGCAGGCGCGGGGGGCGCCTCCGGCGCCTCCGGCGCCTCTGGCGCGCCGCCAGAGCGCAACGTGATGATCGCCGTGGGCAGGGTGTCGGCCGACGGGCGGGACCCAGACGCCGTCGCGGCCAATAACAAGGACACGGTGGTGAGGGTTCTCGGGGAGCTCGGCGCCAAGGACGTCGTGAGGGCCAAGTCGCTATCGTTCGTGACCGCCACCGTGCCACTGACGCGGCTTGCCGAGCTAGCCGCCTACGGGAGCGTGTACAGGATCGGAGACGGGGAGGATCTGCTCCGTCCGTCCGTGGGCACGGCAAGATCCACGGTCGACGCCGAGGCCGCAGACCTGAGGCTACCCGACGGCACGGCCCTTACCGGGACGGGAGTGAACGTGGCGATCCTTGACAGCGGCATAGCGAGCAGCGTGCTCGACCCGTCGTCGAGACTGGTAACCCAGAGGCAGTACTGCATGGACCTGGACGGGTGCAGGGCGCCGACGGCATCAGACGTGATCCCGAAGACCACCGACACGACGTCGTCTCATGGGACGAGGGTGGCGGGCATAATAGCCGCGCCGGGAAGGACTGGGGAAAATCCGTTTCCGGCGGGAATCGCCACTGGGGTAAAGATTCTTTGACATGATTGTAGAACGCCTCATCACGGAAACTGACGGAGTGTACTTTACGTCCATGGCCAACGCGCTGGACTGGGCATACACAAACGGCGCCCACGTCGCAAACATAAGCTATGGCCGTGACGGATGCAAGGCTGGCAGCGTCGGGTCGTTGATCGTCGACGAGGCAGTCGACAAGGGGATGGTCGTGGTGGGCGCCGTCGGCAACGATGGCAAGGCAGACCAATCAGTCCCTGCCCCACGCCCCGACCGGGCGTACGGGAGCATTGAGGGCCCGCACTGCTCCCACAACCCGATCGGGGTGGGGGGAGTCCTGGATCGCTACGACAACGGCACCCAGCTCGCCACGCTCCAAATGTACTATGACTCCAGCCGCGGACCAACCAAGAGCGACATCGCATCACTCAATGGGCTTCTAAAGCCCGACATAGCCGCGCCCGCTGAGGGCATAGCAGTGCTGAAAAACCCTCGTGACTACACCGTGGATACGGAGAAGGGCACAAGCTTCGCGGCACCGCAGGTTGCAGCAGCGGCCGCCCTGCTCCTGGAGGCGAAGCCGTCCATGACTCCCGTGGAGGTAAAGGCAGCGCTTCTCCTGGGCGCGAAATGGCAGGGGACAGGCAAGTGCACCGCGTCTATGTACGAGGAAGCCGACAGCTCCAGCTACTGCTCGCACGCCAGGAAGCTCACGTCGGCGGCGGCGTCGGACCGCGACACGACCCTCCTCAACCACGTCGGCCTTGGTGTCCTCAACGTGAAGGACTCGATCAAGTACGCGACTACGGCAGGACACGTCATGGGCGACCACCTAGCCTCGGCATCCGACCGCAAGTCGTACACGTTCACCGTAACCGACGCCACAAAGCCGGTCAAGGCGGTGCTCGCGTGGCTCGCCCACCCCAAGGGGTCCATATCGTTCCAGGCGCCGACGGATACCACCACGCGACACCTGACCGGGTCGCAGGACGACCTGCCAGAGCTCGCCAACCTGAACCTCTCGGTCAGGCAGGGCACGTCGACCACGCAGAACCATGTGAGCAGCTCGGCGCGCCAGTCCGTCGAGTTCGTCTACTTGAGCGCCAGCGAGCAGCTCACGCCGACCGCCTCCAGGGTGGTCTACGTCCCCGGCACCTCCTTTGGCACGGGCGACTCCATCACAGTCACGCCGTACGATGGGCTGGCCTCCGGCACGGCGCGCACCGTGAGGCTGGTGCCAGACTCGCCGCCGGCCGGCTCGACACGGCCCGACCCCTCGAAGGACGACATAACCGACTGGCGGGTGCTGTCCTCGGTGTCGACTCGCGCCGACAGGAGGGTCAGCTTTACGCCGGACATGCCCTCCACGCCGGTCAGGCGCGTCCTGCTCGACGCGCCTGGCACCGACGGCGCGGTCCTCTCGTTCAGCGTGGGCTCGGCCAAGCACACGGTGGCCGTGCCTTGGGGTGGCGAGCGGCAGGTGGAGCTTTCCTCTCCTGCAGCGCTGTCGCGCCCGCTCCTCACGGCGCCGGGCGCCGAGGCGGCCGGGGAGATGTGGGAGATGTCGGTCGGCTACTCTGCCCATGCGAGATCCTCCATATGCCCGACGCCGGGCGCGGCGAGCCCTGTTGCGCACACGCTCAAGCACACACGTGACTCGGGAGCGCGCGTGCCCGACGGGTCTGGCTCGCTCACCTCGGCGGTCGAGGTCACGCACAGTGGGATCGCGACGTCGGTATCCGCCCACGTGGACATCATTCACAGGTACAGGGGCGACCTGAAGGTGGATCTGTTCGCGCCGGACGGCACAAAGGTGGGGCTCCACAAAAGGCAGGGGGGGAGCGCCGACCACATCGACACGACGTACTCGGGCACGGCCACGTCGTCCCTAGTGGGCAAGGAGATCAGCGGAAAGTGGCGCCTGGTGGTGTCCGACGCCCTGCGCGGGTACCAGGGGACGCTCAACGACTGGACGCTGGACCTCGGGTACACCGCGACGTGCCCGGCGGCGCCCGCGCCCTCACCGACTACGCCGCCTCCTGCCGTGCCTACGCCAGCGACCCCGCTAAGCGACGACTTTGAGGCCGGGCTTGGCAAGTGGGCAAAGTCCGGCCATCGCAACTGGACGACCTCGACCTCGGGCGCGCACGGGATACCCGTCGCGCCGGACAGGGCGCCGTCCAACAAGGTGCTGCACGCAGACGCGTGCCGTTACACCTGCGACGTGACGTCGAGGGGCTTCACGGACCTCTCGTCGGCAGCGTCGGCTACGCTCACGTTCAAGCGGTTCGTCGACGCCGGCCTGGACGCCGGCGAGTACCTCAGGGTTCGGGCCAGCAGGGACGGAGGCCTGACGTGGGCGACGCTGGCGTCGTGGACTGGCTCCTCGCCCGACTCGAACAGGTGGGTCTCCGAGTCGCACGACCTGGCGTCGTACCTGGGCTCGTCGCTCTTCAAGCTGCGCTTCACGACAAAGCAGACGCTCTCTTCCGAGGACGTCCAGGTCGACGACGTGGCAGTCTCCGTGACGGCCCGCGCCGCGGCGCCGGCCCCGGCGCCGCAGCCCGCGCCCGCCCCGGCGCCCAACGCGCGCAGCCCGTGCGACGCCAGCGCCTCCTCGTCGACCTGCCTCTACTACACGAGGTACGCCGAGCAGTGCCTCGGCACGCCAAAGCCGAGCAGGTGCTCGACGTACGCCACGCTGATCACCGGCGCGGGGTACTCGCT
>RKSK01000207.1 GCA_007570915.1 Cenarchaeum sp. | reverse complement strand
CCCCCGCCGTGCCAAAGGAGGGGTTCAAGACCATCACGGTGTCCACGGAATCGTACGACAGGATTGCCCGCGCGTACAAGGCGGCCGCGCCGGCCCGCGAGCAGGCCGGCATAAGGAGCCTGTCGGGGTACGTCATGCGCATGATGGAGGAGGAGCTGATGAGGGCGGCCGTCTTTGCCAGGCACAGGCCGAGGCTAAAGTGCCTCTCCATCGAGCCCGAGGCCGCCGTCCTGCGCGACAACATCGCCGGCCGCATAGTGGAGGTGGCCATCGGCGGCGGGGAGCTGCGCTGCAAGGCGTGCGGCGGGGACGCGTGCCTCCACGTGGGGTTTCTGCTGTCAATCCCGCAGGTGTACTGGGAGCTCGAGCCTGGCGCCTAGCCGCCCTCGGCGGGCCCCTCGCCCCCAAGCGCCCTTATGCCCGACTCTACCTCGGCGCGCAGCGCGCCGTGCTCGGCCTCGAGGGCCCTCCTGGACTCGCCTAGCATGCCGGCTATCTCCTCGCGCGGCATGGTCACTTGCGCCTCTCCATGGCGGCCTTTACCTTTTTGAGCTTGGCAAACTCCTCGCGCTCGCGCTCCTCGAGGACGGACACGATGAACTTTATGCGCTGCTCGTACTGGGGGATTATGACGTTCTCTAGCGCGTTGAGGAGCTTTTGCGTCTTTTCGAGGGCCTTTGCGAGGCTGAATATCGAGTTCTCGTACTCGGCGGCCTTGCAGATGCGCGGGAGGAGCTCCTTTATCTGGCTCGTCGCGCGGTCCATGGACGCGCTCGTGTCCGCAAAGCCGTACGGCGCGGTCCCCGTGTCGCGCTCGGTCACCTTTAGCGCGGGGACCTTGACGTCGACTATGCGGCGGACGCTGACGTCGACCTCCATGACGGCCGGCGTGGAGCCGGCGGCCGAGTCGACCGCGTGCGTGCCGAGGACAAGGTAGGACTCGTTGACCGACGAGTATATGTCCTGCAGCGGCTCCCATATGCCGCCGCGGGCCCTCATCGCCTCGTCGATCATCTCCTCTATGTTCTTGAGGAGGACCTTCCTCTTGTCGTCGAGTATCTTTTGGACCATCGTGGCGACCTGGCTCGAGCGCTTGTACTTGAGGAGCTCTATCTTTGTGACCGCCACGCTCTGGCCAAAGGACATGCGCTACTTGCCGCCCCCATAGTGCTCGTCGATAAACTTGTCCTTGACCTTTGTGATCTCGGTCCTCGGCAGGGCAGAGACGACCCTCCAGAGTATCCCGAGCGTCTCCTCTATCGTGCGGTTCTCGTCGACGCCCTGGCTCAAAAACTCGCGCTCAAAGGCCTCGCCGACCTCCATGTACTTGAGGTCAATGTCGGTCAGGCCGGCCTTGCCGACGATCCCGGCCAGCGCGCGGACCTCCTGCGCGCGCGAGTAGGCGTCATAGTTCTGGTTGGATATCTCCTGGTGGTCCTCGCGCGTGCGGCCCTCGCCTATGCCGTCCTTCATGAGGCGGCTGAGGCTCATGAGTATGTTTACGGGCGGGTAGACGCCCTGCCTGAAGAGGTCGCGCCCGAGGACTATCTGGCCCTCGGTGATATAGCCGGTCAGGTCGGGTATCGGGTGCGTGATGTCGTCTGACGGCATCGAGAGTATGGGGACCTGCGTCACGCTGCCCTGCTTGCCGTTGAGCTTGCCTGCCCGCTCGTATATCGTCGAGAGGTCCGTGTAGAGGTAGCCGGGGTAGCCCTTGCGGCCGGGAACCTCCTCGCGCGCGGCGCTGATCTCCCTGAGGGCCTCGGCATAGTTTGTCATGTCCGTCAGTATGACTAGGACGTGCATGCCGAGCTCAAAGGCGAGGTGCTCGGCGACGGTGAGCGCGACGCGCGGCGTGATGATCCTCTCTATGGCGGGGTCGTCGGCGAGGTTGAGGAACAGGACGCTGCGCTTGAGCGCGCCCGAGTCCTCGAGGCTCTTGCGAAAGTACTCGGCCTCGCTGTACTGGACGCCGATGGCCGCGAAGACGACGGCAAACTCCTCGCCGGTCCCTCGGACGGTCGCCTGCCGCGCGATCTGCGCGGCGAGTATGTTGTGCGATATGCCCGACCCCGAGAATATGGGGAGCTTTTGGCCGCGCACGAGCGTGATCATGCCGTCTATCACCGAGACGCCCGTCTGGATAAAGTCCTTGGGGTACTCGCGCTGCTCGGGGTTCATGGGCTCGCCGTTGATGTCGACAAACCTGTCGGCGACGGGGTCTGGCAGGCCGTCCTTTGGCCTGCCGAGGCCGTCAAAGACGCGGCCCAGGACCTCGCGCGAGACGGGCATCTCCATGGCGCGCCCGACGAACTTTGCCCTCGTCTCGGCGACGGAGAGGCCGGTCGTCCCCTCAAAGACCTGGACCACGGCCCTGCCGTTGCCCACCTCTAGGACCTTGCCTAGCCTGCGCTCGCCGCCGGACGTTATCTCGACGAGCTCGTCAAAGGCGGCGCTCTCGACGCCGTCGACTATGACGAGCGGCCCCTTTATCTCGGCTATCTTGCTGTACTGGACCCCGCCGCCCTGGC
>RKSK01000095.1 GCA_007570915.1 Cenarchaeum sp. | reverse complement strand
CCCCGGGAGACCCCCCCCCACAGGCCGCGCCCATGGCGCCGCGCGGGCTCCGGGCAGATGGCGGGCGCCCGTGGCGCAGCTCAAAAGCCAGGAACGGCGCTTGTTATAGCAGGAGCCAGCAGCGCAGTTAACGACGCGGCGACGCCGAACAGCAGGCCGCCGAGCAGGAATTTTTGCCCTAACGTCGTGTGATGCGAAATGGCGTCAATGTGGCTCTCGATGCTTCTAAGCTCGCGCAGATAGGCCATGTGAATACGCCTAAACATAGCTTTTTTGGGGAGTGATGCCCATGCCTCTAGCATATAGCTGTTGATCGGCTCGTCCATGCGATCGTGCTTTGTGAAGGCCTGGTAAGCAATAGGAATCCTTATCTTTATTGTTTTCAATGCCCGAACAGAGTGGTAAATAGAAAGCGACGTAAGGACAAGGCAGGCAGTGCCAAGGGAGAGAACAAGGGAAGCGATTCCACGGTTGGGGCTGTCCGGGCTCCAAAAAACCCCCAGGTCTTCGCCCCCAAGCAAGCCAGTAAATCCCAAGATTCCGGTGATGACTAGGCTAAGAACCACGGATCCTGCGGTGAGCGCAGAGCGCGCCTTTGTGATAAGGCTAGCCATGGACCAACGGCTAGACAGCACGCTGTCTTTCAGCGTTGCGGCAAGCAGCTCGTCCGACCTGTCATCGTTTCCTGATGACGAGTTCGATTTGCCCCCCTCACTCTGCATTATCAGTGTCCACCGGCTTGCTGACGCGGGTGCCCCCATCAGAGTCGAACAGCGGGCCGTCCAGCGTCCGGTACCTGATCTCCTCGCGCGCCGCGGCAAGCTTCTCCTCGTCCAACGCGCACGCGCACCAAAGTAGATACTATTAACCATTCGGGCACCTCCACGCCTGCGGCTCCGTGCGGGCACTCCCCTCTCAAGATCCACGCGCCCTCCGGGCGGCCAGGCTCGTCGGGGCGCCCGCCGGCCCGCTACGCGCCCCGCGGCGCGCTAGCCGCGCGGGCCCGGCGGCGCGCGCCGGCCCGCGGCGGCCCTCTCGCCGGCCCTAAAGATGAACGGCGACATGAACGCCGTGACGACCGAGACGACGCCGACGAGCGGAAAGACGAACGCGCTGAGCGCGCCGACGTCGACGCCGGACTTTGCTATGACGATGGAAAACTCGCCGCGCGGCGGCCCGAGCGCAAAGGCGGCCCTGACCGACGTCTTGCGGCCGAGCCTGCCCAGCAGGCAGCCGGCGAGGTTGGATCCGAGCTTGACCGAGACGCACACGGCGATGAGGGCCGCTGCGAGGGCCACGTGGGCCTGTATCTGCGAGACGTCCATGAGCGCGCCGACGGAGACGAAGAATATGGCGACAAACATGTCCTTTATCGGCCTCGAGAGGAGCTTTGAGACCTCCGAGGACCGCGACTCGGCGACGAGCACGCCGGCGAGGAACGCGCCGATGGCGACGGACAGGCCCGCGACGTTTGCGAGCAGCGCGTAGCCAAAGCAGACGCCGAGCACGCTCAGCAGCAGTATCTCGCGGTGCTCGGTCGCGGCCATGCGGTCGATGAGCGGCGGTATGACGCGCGTGCCCACGGTGAACGTGCCGGCGATGAGGGCCACGGCGACGGCGAGGACGACGGCGATGCCCTCGAGCGATATGGACCCCGCCAGGACGACGGACTGGAGCGACGTGATGAGCAGGACGGCGATGATGTCCTCGACGATTAGCACGCCGAGCACGAGTATCGAGATGTTTTTGCGTATGAGGCCGGCCTCCTCGAGGAGCTTGGCGATTATCGCCGTGCTGCTGATCGAGAGGGCCGCGGCGATGAACAGCGCGTCGGTCTGGCCCACGCCAAAGGACGTCGCGACGAGGAGCGTCGCGCCCATCGTGGCGAACACGCCGAGCGTGCCGATGGCGAACGCCTTCTTGCCTATGGACCTTATGCGCGCGTAGGGGAACTCTATCCCGATGACAAACAGCAGCAGTATTATCCCAATGTCGGCAAACAGGTTCAGGGCCGACACGTCCGAGAGTATGCCGGGGCCCCCCTCCGGCGGCGCGCCGACGGGCAGCAGGCCCGACCAGAGCGGCGAGAGGGGCCCGATGATCATCCCGGCGAACAGGTAGCCGAGTATGAGCGGCTGGCGTATCTTGAAAAAGGCCAGCGTGACGACGGCGCCGATTATCATTATCACGGCGAGGTCCGTCACGAACGACGCGTGCGGGACCTCGGGGGTGAGCTGCTCTATCGCCGCCGAAAAGCTCCTGGTTATCGTCCCCTGGATCCCGGGGTCCGGCGCCTGGAGCGCGCCTTCGATCATGGGCGCCACGGCGCCGCGGGGGCCGGCCTAGACGACCTCGAGGTGGCCAAACTTGCCCTTTGTGAGCGACTTTTTGCCCTTGAACTCGTTGATGTAGCCGTTGTTGATGCGGACCGTGCAGCCCTCGGTGACCTTTGATATGTCGTCGCCCCAGAGCGTGAGGTCGATCTGGCCGCCCCCGGCGTCGGTCAGCGTCATGTCGCAGACGTCGGCGGTCCCGCCCCT
>RKSK01000015.1 GCA_007570915.1 Cenarchaeum sp. | reverse complement strand
TCTTGTTGGGCTCTTGCACTGCAAACGTCTCAACCTTCTTGCTTTTGACAGCCCTGGCAACGCAAAAGTCAAGGCTTTCGCTGAACGGGCCGAATTTGTACGGTTTCCAGTCAAACACAAGCTGGTTGGGCTTGCGCCCCCTTTGCTTGGCAAGCTGCTTGTCGGCAAGAAACAGGTATTTTTGGAGCCGGGTTTTGTATTTGATCTCGCCCATGGTCCCAAGAAGCAGGACAAGCAGCATGGAGCGGGTCATCTGCTCCCTCGTGCGCCGGGCCAGCTCCTCGTGCACGGCCTCCTGTGCGGCCGGGGGCAGCCTTTCAGGCAGGATGGCGCCGGCGCGCACCCCCATCAGGATCTGCTCCACGTTTAGGTGCTTTTTCTTGACAAACGGGGCAAACACGTTCTCAAACGTCTCGGGCTCCACGGCGCGCCGACGAGCTCGCGGGTTAATAAATTACACCGGCTCTTCCGGCCACGGATCCGTTGCGCAAGCAGGGGCGGTTTTTGGCAGGTTTGGGCGCTTTGGCGCACGCGGCGCGGGCGGCCCCCCTCCCGGCGGCGCGCGCCCCCGCCGCCAACGATAAATGCGGGCCGCCCGGCGGCGCCCGCCCGTGGGCTGCATATTCTGCGAGATCGTGGCCGGCCGGCGGCCCGCGCACGTCGTCTACGAGGACGCCGCGCACGTGGCGTTCCTCGACAAGTACCCCATCGACGAGGGCCACACGCTCGTCGTCCCGAGGGCCCACCACGAGCGCATCACGGACATGGACGCGCGCGCAGTCGAGGCCCTCTTTGGGGCGGTCCCCGGCGTGGCGAGGTCCGTGATGCGCGCCGCCGGCGCCGTCGCGTTCAACGTCGCGCAGAACAACGGCCGCGAGGCCATGCAGATAGTCCCGCACGTCCACGTCCACGTCATCCCGCGCGGGGCCGGCCGCAGGGCCGGCTGGTCAAGGAGGGCCATCGCCGCCGACGCCGAGCTCGCCGAGCTCGCCGCGCGCGCGAGGGCCGCGCCCTAGCGGCCGGCGTGGCCGGGGTTGTAGCGCAGGATCGCGCCCACGCCGCCGAGGCTCGCGAGCATCGCGCCGTGCTCGGCGGCGCCGGACACCACCTCGACGCGCGCGCCGACCTTGGCGGCGACTAGCGACGCATAGTCGACGATGTCCTGCGTGGTCACCCCGACGTCGCCGGACCCGCAGGAGCCGCACTCGCGCGCCATCTCGGCCCTGCGCCGCATGAGGTCCGGCCCGCGCACGTGCTCCTCGGCCTCCGCGCCGCACTTGCGGCATTTTGCCACGGCGCGGTGCGTGTCGAGGCGGTCGGTGACAAGGAGCGTCTCGACGACGCTGCCGCGCAGCAGTCCCATGACCTCGGCGAGGCCATAGGCGCCCTTGCCGCTGTGCGAGTTTACCTCGCGGAACAGGGCCGCGACGGCGTCTCGCTCCTCGACCATGCGAAAGTCCGACAGCGCGTCGCCGGCCCTGCCGAGGGCCTCGCGGACCCCCTCGGCGCCGGCGTACGACGTGTCGAGCGTCGCGAGGACCATCCTTTGCAGCCTGTACTCGAGGTACCCGCCGTTGACAAACTCCTCCTTTGTGGGCCCCGGCCCGGAGACTATGAGGCCCTTTATCGGGTAAATGTCGACAAAGTACTCGCGCGTCGTCTCGGCGACCCTGTTGAAGTAGTGCGTGAGCTCCTGCTCGCGCAGCTTTTGGAACCTCTTGGCCGACTGGCCCCCCTGCCTGTGCTTGCCGGCGACGCCCGAGCCCGTCTCTGACAGGACCTCGAGGCGGTCGCCGTGGAGCAGGCCCCAGCCGGCGTCCTTTGAGTCGAGCGCCAGAAACCCGACGAGGTTGTCGTCCTTTAGCATGTCCTTTAGCAGGTCGACGTGAAAGTGGTCGTCGCACCGGTACAGGTACGTCCGCAGGTCCTTTGGCGGGTCGATCTCGTAGGCCTGGACCGTCTCGCTGCCGAGCGGCCCGCCGCCGTCGGGCGGCAGTGCCCCGCAGAATATGACGAGGCCGCGCTCGGGCGTCCTCTTGTGGAGGCGCAGCCTCTGTATCACCTTGCCGAGCGAGTCGACGACGTGCGTGCGCGTCACGTCGGACTTTATGTTCGACGCGGTCCCCTGCTCCTCGCGCAGCGCGCTGATGACCTCGTGGAGCTGCTTGTTCTTTGGTATGTAGACCGTGATGAGCTCGGTCCCGTGGCCGGACTTGCGCGAGAGCTCGTCGAGCGTCTTGCGTATGCGGTACATCTTCACCGAGTCGTGGCGCGGAACCTCTATCCTGGCCATCTCACGCCGCCGCCAGTGCGGGCGCGGCAGGGCGCGCGCTCATAGCTCGTCGAACACGCGCAAAAACACGTCAAGCGGCTGGTTGCCGCGGACCTTGAAGACCTTGTCGCCGTTGGTGATGAGGAACGTCGGCGTGGCGTCTACGCCCTTTGACTGCCCGTGCGCGTACGTCTCGGCGACGCGCGTGTCGTGCCTGCCCGACTCTACGCACCCGGAGAGCTCGCCCGCGTCAAGGCCGGCCTCGCCGGCAAACCTCTCAAGCGACGCCGGCGTTATCCAGCCCGTCCTCTCGCCGGCCCAGTTCTCGTAGAGCGCGTCGTGGTACTCCCAGAACATCCCCTGCTCGGCCGCGCAGTGCGAGGCCGCCGCGGCGAGCTCCGAGTCCGGCCCGTTTAGCGGAAAGTCCATAAAGACGAGCTTTGCCCTGCCCGTCTCGATATAGTCGCGCTTTATTATCTCCAGCGACGAGCCGTGGAACCTCTCGCAGTTGTGGCACTGGTAGTCGCCCCACTCCTCTATCGTGATCGGCGCGTCGGGGTCGCCGAGGACCGGCGCGGCGTGCGCCACGGCGGCTATCCCGCCGCCCCCGCCCGAGAGGGCCGCGGCGGCCGTCGCGGCGACCACCACGGCCACGCCGCCTGCGATCGCCAGGAGCGCTGTGCGCCTCATGGCGCCGGGGGGACGGGGGGGCCGTTATAACCCATTTGGCGCCCCGCGCGGCGCAAAATGCTTAAATCAGCGGCCCGCGGGGCCGCGGCCCGTTGAAGCAGCAGGCCACCCTCCGCGCGCGCGCGCCCGGCGTGGCGATCGCCGCGCTGCTCGCCGTCTTTGGCGCGGGCCTGTTCGCCATGGGCCTCGACCAGGGCCACATGTTCTCCGTAGTCGAGGGCGCCGCGGCCTTTGACGCCATGTACCTCCACGAGCTCTCCCACGACGTGAGGCACGCCGCCGGCTTCCCGTGCCACTAGGCGGTGCCCGCATGGGCGTCGCCGGCCTCCTCGCAGCCGTAGTCGTCTCCGGCGCCGCCGCCGGCGCCGTCTTTGGCGCCGTCACGCAGGCCCTGGCCGTCCCGCACATCGAGGCCGCCACGCTCGCCGAGGCGCAGGCCCTCGCCGGCGCCGGGGGCGGCGCGGCGTTCTGGGCCGGCTATGCCGACTATCGCGCGTGGCAGGGGGCCGGCGCGATGGCCGCCTCGATGGTCCTCGGCTGCGCCTTTGCTGCGCTGTACGCCGCCGTCTACCTCGCCTACGGCCACCGCCTGCCCGGCGGCGCGGCGGCGCGGGCGTACGCGCTGGCCGGCGCGATGTGGGTCGCGCTGTACGCCGTGCCGGCCATAAAGTACCCCCCCGCGCTGCCCGGCGAGGGCAGCGCCGAGACGCTCGGCGCGCGCGTCGGGCTGCACGCGGCCCTGCTGGCCATCTCGGGCGGCTCGGCGATCGTCCTGCACCGCGCCTCGCTTGGCTCGCGCTGGCCGCGCAGGGCGATCTACCCGGCCGCGTGGGCCATCACCGTGGCCGCCGCCGTGGCCCTCCTGCCGGGCCACCCCGACGGCGCCGGCGAGGGGGCCGCCTGGGAGTTCAGGGCCGCCTCGGCGGCCGCCGTAGCGGCCTACTGGGCGGCCCTCCCCGCGGCCCTCGTGCCGCTGGCGCGGCGCCTGGGCGGCTGGGAGCCGCCGTTGCGGGGCCGTGGATAGCAGCCACGGTTTAAATAATTCCGCGGGCCGCGCGCGCCCGCGATGGCAAGGAGGCCGAGCCTGCCGCAGCTCAAAAAGTACGACGTGACGCAAAAGGTCATAGCCGCCCTCGTCAACGTCGAGTCGCGCGCGATACTCTTTGACGTCGTCCGCGGCGAGCGCTCGGCGCCGGAGATATCGGCGCGCCTGCGCATCCCGATGAGCACGACGTACAGCAAGCTCGCCGAGCTCGAGTCGTTGGCGCTCGTGAGCGGCCGCCTCGTGCGGACCGACGAGGGCGGCAGGATGAGGGTCTACCGGTCTCGCGTGCGAGGCGCCGAGATACACGTCAGGGGCGCCGAGCCGCGCGTCGTGCTAGACAAAAACTAGGGGCGGGCGCCGCCTGCCGGGCGCGGCGCGCCCAACGCACATATACGCCCGCCTCCCCCGGCCTGCCGCATGCAGGTCGCAGTCGCGCGCCTGGGGCGCGTCAGCGGGGCCGCGGGGCTCGAGGCTGCCCTGCGCCGGATGGTCCTCGGGGGCAGCCTGCGCACGTACGTCATGGACATGGGCGGGGGCGGCCTGCCGCGCAGCAGGTACCCCGGAGTCACCGTCAGCGCGAGGCACGCCGGGGCCAGGGGCGTCTACGTGCTGGCGTGCTCCGGCGGCGGCGTGCGGCATTGCGAGCTCTACCTGGACCGGCGGGCCGGGAGGTTTTGCCTCCTGCACGCGCCCGGCGGCGAGGAGGTCGACGAGGCGGTCCGCCTTGTCGCCACGGCGACGCGGCTGCGCCGCGCCTGCCCCGGCCCGGCGGCCATAGCGGCGATCGCCGCGCGCGGGGGCGGCAACGGGCGGCGGGGCGCGCCTCGCGAGTCGGCCCGCGCCGAGCGCACCGCGGACGACGGGAGGGCAGGCGCCGCCGTGCGGTGGGACGGGGCCGTGGTCTCCACGGGCGGCACGTCCGCGCGCGCGCACCTGATGATCGCCGCCGAGGCGCGCGACGCGTATGCCCGCATGTGCGCCAACATTGAGGGGTGCGAGCACGGGTACCCCATAACGCACAGGGGGGTTCGGCGCTATGTCGCGCGTTCCGTAAACTTTGTGCTGTCCAGGCCGATAAGAGACGTCCCTGGCTTTGCGGGCAAAATGTTTACCGGAAGTCCCCCCCTACGAATGAAAGGCAAGTGCTTCAAGATAGAGGCAGAAAACTATTCTATACGTGTAGTTGACATGGAGAACGCCGAGTCCCTGAACATAGGCGTGAACCCTAGCTATTTTCGTGTGGGCATAAGCAACGATTGGCCCGGCGCAAGCGTGCTTCGCCTGATGGGGCACATGCAGGTTTACCACG
>RKSK01000014.1 GCA_007570915.1 Cenarchaeum sp. | reverse complement strand
CCCACGGGGGCCAGGGGGGCACGCTTCCCAAAGGCCGGCCCCCGCGCCCGCTCTGGGCCCGGACAGGGCGATTGTATCCCGGCGGGCCGCCGCCGGCGCGGGCGGGGGCAAAGCCGACGCGGGCGGCCGGGGACATGGCGTGGTCCCCGGCACGGGGAGCGTGTCGGCGAGCAGCGGGGCAAAGCCGACGCGGGCGGCCGGGGACATGGCGTGGAGCAGGGGGGCGCCGGGGCAGGCGAAAAGGCCGACCATGCAGGCCGCGCGCGGCTCGGGCTCGCCACGCGCCACAACGGGCTGTTCGGTAGGCCGCGCCCTCCGCCCTGGCCGCGCTGGCCGGCGGGTGCCCGCCGCCGAGCGGGCGCGCCACGCGACGCAAGCGCGCTGCGCCACCTGCGCGCGCTGGCCGTGCGGCAGCTGCACGCGCCGAGATCCTGGCCGAGATCGCTATCGCGCCTGGCATGCGCGGCGCACCCGGGCACGGGCACACGGCCCCGGGGCGGCCCGTGCACGGGAGGCGTGGGGGCGGCACGCCAGGGCGGGAAACGCACGCGGCGGCGCAGCGCGCGGCCAACAGGATGTGGGCCGCGCCCAGGTCACGCGCCCGGCTCAGGGCGCCCCGGACGGCCGCCCGCCCGGCCCGGGGGCAGCGGGGCGCCGGCGCCGCCGCGCCTGGCGCGAGCGCGCGAGCGCGGCGAGCAGCGCGCCAATGCCGACCATGACAATGGCGCCTGACGGCGCAAGGTTGTACGCGGCCGCCAGGGCGATGCCCGCCACGACGGAGCCGGAGGCCACGCCGACTGCCGTCGCGACGGTCCGCGCAAACCCGCCGCCGAGCACGATCGCCGTTATCGACGGCAGCACGATGAGGGCAGAGACGAGCAGTATGCCGACGACCCTCATAGACATGACTACCGCCGCGCTAGTGAGCACGATAAAGGCGTAGCCGAGCAGGTCGACGCGCACGCCGGCGACCCTGGCCTGCTCGTCGCTGAACGCCGCGTGGAGGAGCTGGCGCCTTAGCGCGTACAGCGCGGCGACCACGACGCCGGCCGTCGCGCATATGCCGGCCACGTCGGCCGTGCTGACGAGCAGTATGCTCCCAAAGAGGAACGCGTACAGGTCGACGCCAAAGCCGCCCGTCGCGCTCGCCGCCAGGACGCCCACGCCGAGGCCGCCTACGAGCAGTATGGCGACGGCCGCGTCGCCGCTCACGCCGCCCACGCGCCGCAGGCGCTGCATCCCGACGCCCCCGATTACGGCCGCGCACATGGCCGTCCAGGCCGGCTGCACGCCGGCGAGGAGGCCGACGGCGACGCCGCCAAAGGCGACGTGCGAGACGGCGTCGCCAAAGAGCGCGTTGCGGCGCATCACGAGAAAGACGCCCAAAAACGCGCACGAGGCCCCGACGCACACGCCGGCGAGCATCGCCTTTTGGACGAACGCGTGGCCGAGCTGCTCAATCAACGGCGATCCGCTCCATGCGCATGTGGGCCTGCATCGAGGCCTCCGTGTACGACCGGAGGGCCGCCTCGTCGGCAAAGAACTCGTCCTTGCCGCCGTGGAACACGAGCCGGCGGTCCATGCACGCCACGCGGGTGGCCACGCGCTCTAGCGCGTCGAGGTCGTGCGAGGACCACACTATGGTCGTGCCGAGCTCCGAGTTTAGCCTGCGCATGACGGCGTGGAGGCGCTCGCGCGACCCCGCGTCCACGCTCGAGGCCGGCTCGTCGAGTACGAGGAGGAGGGGGTCGTTGACTAGCGACTTTGCGATGAGCGCGCGCTGGGCCTCGCCGGTCGAGAGCTCGCCGATCCTCCTGCCGGCGAGGTCGGACACGGCCGCCGCGCCGAGGGCCGCGTCGACCTTCTCGTCGAGCGTGCCCATGCGGCTGTACTCGCGCCTCCACTCGTACCCCGACTCGCCGGCCAGGCGCGCGCACGCCGCGAGCCGGCGCGGCGGGAGCGCGCCCATGGAGACGATGTCGCGCACGGTGGCCGGAAAGCTGCGCTCGATGTCGAGGCGCTGCGGGACGTACCCGACGAGGGGCAGGAGCGCGCGGCGCGCCTCGCCGGCGCGGCCGCACATGGAGACGTCCCCCGTGTGGGGGTGGAGGCCCAGGATGGCGCGAAAGAGCGTCGTCTTGCCGGCGCCGTTTGGCCCGACTATGCCGAGTATGTCGCCGCCGTCCACGTCAAACGATATGGACTCGATCGCCGCCTGCCCGCCGTACCCCGCGCTAACGCCCCTTGCGGAGAGCGCGCTTACCGGCAAGCCAGCCCGTCCCTAAGGGCGGCGAGGTTGGCGTCCATCTTTTCAATGTATGTCGTCCCCGGCGCGTCGGCCCTTGCCAGGCCCTCGAGCGTGCTGAGCGCGATGACCTCGACGCCAAGGCCCTCCACTGCCGCCCTCTCGAGCCTGCCGTCGGTCAGGTCGTCATGGAATATCGCGCGCGCGCCGGAGCCGGTCGCGTGGTCGGTGAGGCGCGCGATCTGCGATACGCTCGGCTCGGCGTGGTGCGAGTGCGCGATGCCGAGGACCTCCAGGCCGTACCTCTCGGC
>RKSK01000013.1 GCA_007570915.1 Cenarchaeum sp. | reverse complement strand
CCTCATGTCCTGTTATAGTGGCCCGAGCGCGACTCGTAGATCACGCCGTCGCGCTGCAGCTTTGAGATGTACTTGCGGGCCTCCTCCTCGTCGAACTTTGTGGACTTGAGGAGCTCCTCGACGAGGCGTTTTTCCTCGACGGGCTCCTTTGGGGAGCCCTCTAGCGACTTTAGTATGTCCATGAAGAGCTGCAGCTTGCCCATCTCGCTGCGCGGCTTGCCCTGCAGGACGCCCATGTCGACCTTGCCCGTGTTGACATCCACGCCGACGTCCTGCAGCATCGCCTGGACCAGGAATATCGCGCGCTCGGCGTCCTCTATCTCGACGCGCGGCCTCATCAGCAGCCGCGCGCGGGCCATCGCGAGGCGGACGAGGCCCTCGAGCTGGCGCGGCGTGACGGTTATCATGTCCTCGGACTCGACGTGGCGCATCTTGAGATAGTACTCGATGATCGTGTCCTTTGCCTCCTGCGTCAGCTGCGGGTCGCCGTGCTTTGCGTAGGCGAGGTACTTTGTGAGCATGTCGGGGTCTATGAGCGACTTTGTCGACATGCCCCCCGGCGACTGGAGGTCTATGATGTGGCTGGCCATCTCCCTGTCGCGCTCCTTTGAGGGCTTGTCGCGCACGGCAAATATGAGGTCAAACCTCGTGAGGAGCGGTATGGGGAGGTTTACGTTCTCGTTGAGGTTCTTGTAGGGGTCGTACTTGCCGTACATGGGGTTTGCCGCCGCGAGTATCGACGAGCGCGCGTTGAGCGTGGCGACGATGCCTCCCTTCGCGACGCTGACTGACTGCTGCTCCATGACCTCGTGGAGCGCGCTGCTGTCCTCGGGCTTCATCTTGTCAAACTCGTCGATGCAGACGAGGCCCTGGTCGCCCAGGACGACGGCGCCGGCCTCGAGCATCATCATGCCCGTCCTCGTGTCGCGGATGACGGCCGCAGTCAGGCCCGCGGCCGTCGAGCCGCGGCCCGAGGTGTAGAGGCCCCTGGGCGCTATGCGCGAGCAGAACTTGAGCATCGCGCTCTTTGCCGTGCCGGGGTCGCCCACAAGGAAGACGTTGATGTCCCCGCGTATCTTGCCCCCGTCTGGCAGGCGCCTCTCGAGGGCCCCGACCATGAGCAGCAGTATGGCCTCCTTTATGATCTCGTGGCCCATGATGTTCGGGGCAAACGACTGCACGAGTCGGTCGTACGTGTCCGGCGAGCGGGCCAGTATCTGTATCTCGCGCTCCTCCTCGGGCGAGACGGCCTCGCGCTCGGTGGTCCTCGATATCTTTGAGCCGCGCCCGCCGAGAAACTCGACGCTGTTGCTCTCCATGATAAAGCGGTAGAGGCCGCTCTTGCCCTGCGGCACGCCGGCGACGCGCTCCTGCTCTATGCGCACGATCCCCGTGAGCACGATGCGGTCGCCGGGCCGCGCGTTGTCGACGAGGTCCTGCTTTACGTTGACGTCGATGTACTCGGGCATGCCGCCCGGCGGTATGTCCTCGGGGAGGTCCTGCAGGCGCATCGTCTGAAAGTCGACAAACCTGCTCTGCGCCTCGTCAAGCGTGAGGTCGCGGTTCTCGCACTTTGCAAACCCGCACTTGAGGGGCGGCGCCACGCTCATGCCCTTCAGCAGGACGACCTTGTTGGGGTGGCCCTCGGGGCACGTGTACGTCACCTCGTGCGCGTGCGGCTTCACCTCTGACGCGCGGACCACCATCCCCGAGACGCTCGTCATCTTGCCGATGACCTCGGAGTTTATCTTGCGCAGGCTGCGGTGCATGGGATAGTTTACGATGCGCGCGCGTATGTCCTTCTTGTGCCTCTTGGCATAGTCGGGAAACTTTATCGCGAGTATGTCCTTTATCGCCTCTGCAAACGCCTCGAGGGCGACGTCGGCGCTCTCGTTGAACGCGTGCGGGATCTTGCCGTCCTCGGTCACGAGGTCATTGTAGTCTATCACCGCGTACACAGAGTTCTTTGAGGGCATCTCGTCTATCTTTTTGACATAGTAGAGCTCGCCGTCCGCGTTCCTGTGCGTGAGCAGGAGGGTACGAACCATGTCGGACAGGGCCGACACCGTTGGCTGCGCCTCTACCTCGGCGCTGGCGGCGGAGTCGTGCTCTGGGGGGACCTGCTCGCTCATGCCGTGCCCCCCGTCGCGCGCGCGACAAACTCGTCGTGCGACGCCCTCATCTCCTCGTAGAGGCTGCGCTCCTCTATCGTGAGCTTTTCGGCGTTGGCCGCGCTGAGCTTTGAGGATATGACGAGGCGCGCTATCTTTGCGACGCGGCTGCGGACCAGCGAGTTGAGCATGCTGCCGAGCTCCTCGCGCTTTTGCTGCGGCGCGCGCTCGAGGTGGGCCTGCATGCGCACGTAAAAGCGGTCGTCAAGCGTGGCTAGCTGGTAGTCGTCCAGGCCGTTCTCCTTTGAGATCGCCTGCTTTAGCTCGGGCTCCATGCTCGGCTCGTCGACCCTGGCGTGGCCGGCCCCCTCGAGGGCGCGCGCGACCCAGCGCGGCAGGTTCAGCACGTCGCCCTCCCTGCCGGACACGTCGGTCCCCGAGACGGACGTGGCGACGTCCGCGGTGAACGTCACCTTCACGTCCTCGAGGTCATAGCCGGCCCTGCTCGCCTTTTGGGCCGCGGCCATGCCGGTCGTGTCAGCCACCGCCGCGCGCGCCCCCGCGCGCGCCGGCGGGTCGCCTGCGCGTCATGCCCTTGCGGCCCCGGCGCTAGTTTATAAACAGTCGCCGCGGGGCGCACGCCTGATATGGCGATCGGCGGCGTGATGTGGGTCGAAAAGCACCGCCCGCGCGAGCTCGGCGAGATCGCCGGCCAGGGGGACATAGTCGGCAGCCTCGAGGCCCTCGCGGCGCGGCCCGGCGAGATGCCGCACCTGCTGCTGGCCGGCTCGCCGGGCACGGGCAAGACGACCGCGGCGGTCTGCCTGTGCAGGAGGGTCCTCGGCGACGCCTGGCGCGACCACGCCCTCGAGCTCAACGCGTCAGACGAGCGCGGCATCGCGATGGTCCGCGAGCGCGTAAAGACGTTCTCGCGCTACGCGGCCATGGGCGGCGTGCCGTTCAGGGTGATCATACTAGACGAGGCCGACGAGATGACGTCAGACGCGCAGACGGCCCTGCGCAGGATCATAGAGGACACGGCGCGCCACTGCCGCTTTATCATAATCGCCAACAACCTCTCGAGGATAATAGAGCCGATACAGAGCAGGTGCGCCGTGTTCCGGTTCACCGCCGTGCCCGAAGAGGCGATAAGGGCGCGCCTGGCCCACATCGCAAAAAAGGAGGGCGCCAAGGCCGCCGCCGGGGGGATCGACGCCATACTCGAGGCCTCCGGCGGGGACCTGCGCCACGCCGTGAACATGCTGCAAGTCGCCGCGTCGCTGCCAGGCGGCATAACGGCCGAGAACGCAAGGGCCGCCGCGGGCCTCACGGCCGAGTCGCGCCTCGACGAGGTCTTGCGCCTGGCGCTCGCCGGCAAGGTCTCGCAGGCGCGCGAGCGGACAATAGAGATGCTGCGCGTCAACGGCCTCTCCGGCGCCGACATCTTGCGCGGGATCAACGCCGCGGTCAACAGGGCCGCCCCCGAGAGGGCCGAGGAGCTCGTCAGGGCGATATCAGAGTACGACTATCGCATACTCGTGGGCGCGAGCCCGGAGATACAGCTCTCCGCGATGCTCTACGAGCTCGGCGCGATAGCCGGGAAAAAGTAGCGCAGAGAGGGGGATTTGAACCCCCGCGTGCTAGGCACACAGGCTCTCAAGGCCCGCGCCCTACCGGGCTAGGCGACCTCTGCGCGGCGCGCGCGCGGGGGCCCTCCATAAAACCTGTTCGCACCCGCCCCCGGAAAGCGGTCCAAAATATTCGCCGCCCCGACGGGGGCAGGCTAGTCGTGCGCGTGGGGGTTCTCGCCGGCCTCGAGCTTTGTGTAGGTGCCCGCGGCCTTTTCGTGGTGCTCCAGGTTGGACTGGTCCACCTTTATGGCCTCGGGCGGGCAGACTGACACGCAGGCCATGCACCAGATGCAGTCGTGCTCCCTGATGGGGTCGGCCTTGTCGGTGTAGTCCTTGCGCTCCTCCTTCTCGGAGCTGCCCGTCCCCTCAAAGGTCTCGCCTGAGACCTTTGCGGCCGGGATGTCCTTTTCGGTCCTGTACCACTGGAAGACCTGCACGGGGCACGCCTCGATGCAGGCGCCGTCGGCCACGCACGAGTCCCAGTCTACTGCGACCATCGTGCCGCTCACGCCGAGCGGTACCTGCTTTTCGCCGCGTGCCTTGTATGCGGCCTTCACCTGGACATATTCAAGCACGACATGTACCGCGGGCCGAACATTGGGATATACGCCGCCGCGTGCGACGAGTGCGTCTTTTTGCCGCGCGGCTTTGCGAGGGCAAAGGCCGAGCGCATATCGGGCCTCCTCGGGGCCAGGCCCGTCCTGGCGTCAGTCGCCGGCACGCGCGTCCTGGGGACCATGATGGTCGCCGCCGGCCGCACGGCCCTGCTGCCGGCGACTGCCATGGCGCCGGAGGCCGAGCTCATCGAGGCGGCCGGCATGGAGGTCGCCGTGATCGGGTCGCGCTACACGGCTCTGGGCAACCTCGTGTGCGCCAACGCGCGCGGCGCGATCGTCTCCCCCGAGGTCCCCAGGGCCGACGCGGCGGCGATCGGCGAGGCGCTCGGCGTCGAGGCGGTCCAGACGCGCATAGCGGGGTACCACCAGGTCGGCGCGATGCTCGCGGCAAACTCCAGCGGCGGCGTCATACACCCGGAGGCAAGCGACGAGGAGGTCTCCCTCGTCTCCGGCGTCCTGCACGCGAGGATAGAGCTCGCGACGGTCAACGGCGGCGTGCCCTTTGTCTCCTCGGGCCTGCTCGTCAACAACAGGGCCGCCGTGGCCGGATCGTTCACTAGCGGGCCGGAGATAATGATGCTCACTCGCGCGTTCCTGAACTGAGCGCTGCCCCGAGCGCCGCGTGCACGGACGCGGCCTCGACGGTGGACTCTGTGCGCGCGGCCATGTCGCGAACGACGACCTTGCCCTCGCCCCACTCGCGCGGCGCGACGATCACGACGGCGCGCGCGCCGTCGCGCTCGGCGGCGGCGATCTGCCTTGCCAGGGGCCTCTGCACGAGGCTCGCCACCGCGGCGACGCCGCGCTGCCTGATGCGCGAGGCCAGCGCGCCGGCCTCGGCGCCGAGCGCGTCGCCGACGTGGACGACTGCGACGTGCGCGCGCGCCGGCGCCTCGCGCGCGCCCAGGGCCGCCAGCGTCCTCTCGACGCCGCCGGCGGCGCCGGCTGCGGGCATGGCCTGCCCGCCGAGGGCCTCGGAGAGCGAGTCGTACCTGCCGCCGCCGGCGAGCGCGCCGATGGACCTGTCCGGCCCGAACGCCTCAAAGACGGTCCCAGAGTAATAGTCGAGGCCGCGCACGATGCCGAGGTTGACGCTGGCGCACTCCACGCCGCGCCGCGCAAGCGAGTCCATGACCGCGCCGAGCTCGCCCCAGCCGGCGCCGCCGCCGCCGCCCCCAAGGGCGTCCCTGGCCTCGCCCACGCCGCCGCGCGCGCGGGCCAGGAGCAGCGCGCCCTCTACGGCCTCGCGCGGGATCCCGCGCCGCTCGCACTCGGAAACGATGGCCTTCTCTGGCCTGCGCTGCGCGCGGTCGACGGCCCGCAGGAGCTCGGCCGCATGCTCGGGCCCGCCGGCGAGGCCCCGCACGTGCGCCTCGGCTATGGCCCTGTGGCTGACCTCTATGGACGCGCCGCGCATCCCGAGGGCCTCGAGCATGCGCACGGTAAACTCGGCGACCTCGGCGTCGGCCTCGGCGCCGCGCGCGCCGTACACCTCGACGTTCCACTGGTGAAAGTGGCGGTAGCGCCCGCGCTGCGGCTCGTCGTACCTCCAGACGCCGCCAAAGGCGGCCATGCGCGCCGGCACGGGCAGGGACCTCTGGCCCGCGGCCCCGCGGGCCATTCCTACCGTCATGTCAAAGCGCAGCGCGACGGCGCGGCCGCCCTTGTCCTCAAAGTGGTAGACGTCCTCGCGTATGGACGGGCCGGCCTTTGCCTCGAGCGTCGAGAGGAGCTCGATCGTCGACGGCTCGACTAGCGTGTAGCCAAAGAGGGCGCACGTCCCCGCAAAGGCGGCCCTCACGGACTCGATCCCGGCCGCCTCGTCGGCGCCAATGTCCCTCATTCCCCGCGGCAGGCCCATCGCCGGCGGCGCGGGCCCGAGCCGATTTAGGCTTTGCGGGGGTTTGGGGCCGGCGGACCAACGCCGCGGCCCGCGCCCGGATGGCGGCCTTTGGGCGGGGGATCCGTGGCGGGCGCGCTATGGCGGGGAGCTAACAAGCCTGTGGGCGACCCGGGCGCGCTACGGCCGCAAAGGGTGATATGTGCAGGCCCGCGCGGGGCCGGCATGGCGGAGAGCCTCCCCGGGCAATGCCTGGGACGGCCGCAAGGGCGCCCCCACGCGGGCCTGGCCTCCATGGCGCGCGCGGCCCCGCAGGGCCGGGCGCCGGGGGCGGGGCCGTGAGCGCCGACGAGCTCAAGGCGAAATATGTCGCCTTGAGGGATCGGTCTGACAAGCTCGAGGGCGCGGTGTCTGACGCAATTTTAGAGCTCCGGCGACAGCTCAAGCTCGGGCATGATGCCCGGCGCCGGGCCGCCCGGGCCCGCCTTGACGACGCCGCAAAAAACTGGAGGGCAGCCGTTGAGGAGCGCAACAGGGCCAGGGACGAATGGCGGCGCGCCCTAGATTGACGGCGGGCAGGCGAAAGCGGCATTATGGGATAATTGACAGGCTGGGCGGGCCTGCCGATCCGCGCAGGGCAATCCCCGACCAGGTGGCCGCCGCCCGAATACTGACCGCGACACTGGCCGGCGAGATCGTCGGCGACGACTTGGCCCCGGGCGGCAAAAGGGCCCTGTTTGACTACCTCGACTTTCTGATATCTGATAATTGCGACGACATGGCCGAAACGCTAAAGCTCATGGCCACACACGCGCAAAAGGGCGGCCCAAAAGGCCCGCCGGCGGGCCGACGGGGGAGTCCGGCGCCTTGACCCGCCATTGCACGCACGCCGGCGGGGCGAAGCCTCACGGCATCACGGCAAAACCTCCCGAGCTCGACACCGGCTAGGGAACGGCGGCGGCCCCGCGGCTCTTGCCTGCCTGCCCGGCGGCGCCTGCGGCGGCGCCAAGAGGCGGGCCTGGCCCCCCGCGCCGTGCCGGGCGCGCATGGCCGGCGCGCGGTGCCGCAAATGGCCGCGACGTGGATGGGCTTTTGGGAGGCTGCGATCCTTGTGTCCGGCACGGCGGCTACTGCCTTCCCCGAAGGAAGGCACGTTGCGCTCACGCAAATGGCGCGCCGCCATGCCACTGTTCGCCGTATCGGCGCACCCCGGGCGGACCGCAGAGCAAAAGGGGCGCTTTGCCGCCGCCGCCACCGAGTCGGCCAGGTTCGCCCTCGGCGCCGGCGAGGCGCACGCCATCGTGGCTTTGGGGAACGTGCCCGGAGACTGGCACCGGGCCGGACGGCCGCCTGGCGCGCCGCCGCGGGCGGATCCGCTGGTGATCCCGGGGGCGCCGCCCGCGCCCGCGCCGCCGCTTCACAGTTAAATAATTGCGGCGCGCGCGCGGCGCGCGTGGACCTGTTCACGCTCCTGGGACTGCCGTCCGAGCTGAGCTATTTTGGGCTGGGCATGATCAGCTTTGTCGGGTCGCTCATACCCTTTGTGCCAATCCCGTCGTTCATCTTTCTCGTGACCATGTCAGTCGGCGACGCGTTCAACCTCCACGCGCTTGCGCTCATATCGGCCCTCACGGCGACTGCGGCCAAGCAGATAATATTCTCGGCGAGCTATGGGGGGCGGCGCATCATCGCGCCAAAGCGCCGTGCGCGCATACGGCCCTTTGAGCGCCTAGTCAAGAGGTACGGCGGCATCGCCACGTTTGTCGCCGCGGCGACGCCAATCCCGGACGACCTCGTCTACATACCGCTTGGCCTCGCGCGCTACAGCCCCGTGAGGTTTTTGGCGTACACGCTCTCCGGCAAGCTGGTCCTAAACTACGCGACGGTCCTCATGGCACACTATCTCGGCGCGCCCCTCGTAGAGTCGGCAATGTCGCAGGTCGAGGGGAACGCCGCCTATGTCCTGCTGGGCATAGTGGTCTTTGGGGCCGCCGTGACCGTGATCGTCATAGCCGTGCTCAACCTGGACTGGCCGCGCATCATGGGCAGGATCGCGCCGTGGACGCTAGAGGACGACGGCGAGGACACGCGCGGCGCGCGCTCAGGCTAGCCTAAAGTTCCACTCCAGGTCGAGGCCGCGGCGTATGCCCACGCGCGGCCCGCGCGCGACGCGCCGGCGCGCCGGCGCGCCGCCGGCGACATAGAGCTCGCCGCGGGCCGTGAGGTCGGCCCCGTAGAGATCGCCCGTTATGCGCATCGCCTGCGTGAGCTTGGCCGGCCCGTTGGCCACGTCGCGCGCGGCGCAGCCGCGCCGGTTTCTTGACATGATGCACCCGCCGGCAGTCGGCTCTATCGCGCGGATTAGGACCGCTCCTGCGTCGCGCGATGGCCCGCGCGCGACGGCGTTTAGGCAGTGGTGCATGCCGTACGTGAAATAGACGTAGGCGCGGCCCACCTCGCCAAACATTGCCCTGTTGCGCTGCGTCATGCCGTTCCTCGCGTGGCTTGCGGGGTCGTCAGACGACCTGTACGCCTCGGTCTCGACTATGGTCCCCGCCATCGCCGCGCGCCCGCCGTGCGCGCGGCGCACGAGCGTGCGGCCCAGGAGGTCGCGCGCGACGGCGACCGTGTCGCGCGAGTAGAACGCGCGCGGCAGGGGCCGCGCGCTATCCGGCGGCAATCCTCGCAAGGGCCCTCATGTCCTCGCCCAGCACGCCCTCCAGCGCTCGGTTGTATATGGCTGCGGCGGGGTGGACAGTGAGAAAATAGTCGACGCCGCCCCTGCGGACCGTCTTGCCGCGCTCGCGCGTGATGCCGCCCCCACCGAGCAGGCTCCTGTACGCCGTGTTGCCCATTATGCAGACTATCCTGGGGGCCACGAGGGCCATCTCGGCGGCAAGGTACCCCGAGCACGCCTCGCGCTCGGCGTCGGTGGGGACCCTGTTGCGCGGCGGCCTGCACTTGACCGTGTTTGTGATGTAGACGGCGTCGCGCGAGAGGCCCGCGCCGGCGAGCGCAGCGTCGAGTATCTGCCCCGCGGCCCCGACGAACGGCTCGCCTAGCCCGTCCTCGCGCCTGCCGGGGGCCTCGCCGACGAGCATGATGCGCGCGCGCGCGTCGCCCCTGCCGGGGACGGCGTTTGTCCGGCCCTCGCAGAGGGCGCAGGCCGTGCAGGACGTGACGGCCCTGCGGACCTCGTCGATGCTGCCCAGCGCGACCATGCGCGCGCCGCGCCGCCGCTCCCGTAATTGAACCATTTGGCCGCCGCGCGCGGCCCGGGGGCGTTGTGTGACCAGGCGCGCCCTGCGCGGCATGGGTCGGCTGCCCGGGGAGGCCGGGGCGCCCATGGACACGGCCACACACATCCCAAAAGTGACCCCCGCGCCTGATCCGGGCCAAACAGATCTATAGGGGGACCCTGGCGGGCCGCCGATGCCGCGGCAAAAGGCGGAGCCG
>RKSK01000109.1 GCA_007570915.1 Cenarchaeum sp. | reverse complement strand
AGGTTCCGGACTCCATGAGGGTCGGTGAGGTGACTGTTGTGGAGTACACGTACGCGTGGGAGGAGGCCCCCGGCAACGGGGCGGTCGGCACGCTGGCCCAGAGGGAGCTGCCCCCGGGGCGCCACGCGTGGCCCGAGGAGTGGGGCGAGCCCGTGCGCCCTGACGGGTACGCCGGGAGCGCAGTCACGCTCATGCTGCCCGAGGGGGTCGACGTGGTAGGTTGGGAGCGGCGTGGCCTTGAGAGGTCAGAGGCGTGGACGGACCATTACGGACGCACGACGTACATGTATGCGGGCCTCAACGCGTATGCGGAAGGGGTGTCCGTGTCGAGCATAGAGCTCGCAGTAGAGCCCGACGCCGTCATATACCCGGACGACGAGGTCTGGATCGACCTGGGGGTGAGGGGGACGGAGCTTCGCAGCCCCGTAGCCTGGCTGAACAGGGCGGGTGACGCCGTGAGAGTCTCGGCCGAGCCGGCAGGGGCGGCGGGCAGCGGCGGGGATCCGTTTCCCCACAGGGACATTCACGTGCTGCCAGAGTCCGCCCTTGCGCGCCTAGACGCGGAGAGCCTGGGCGCCGAGGCCAAGCGGGCAATGGTGGAGCTTTTGCTGGAGCAGGCCGATGCCGGGGTGCCCCTTGGCGAGTCAGACGTCCCGGGGTTCGCCAGGGCGCAGGTCATGGCGCGCGTTGGCAAGGAGGCCTCGGGAGGGGCTGGGGAGGAGGGGGTCGTGTACGCCTATGGGCGCGTGATGGCGCACAAGCGCTCGTCGGGTTTAGCGGGAGTGGAGCTTGCCGCGTCCCCTGCGGCGGGGATCAAGGCGTGTGCCTACGATCGAGGCCCCGCGGCGGTGGTGGAGCTGACCCACAACGGCGCGCCCGCGTGCGCGGTCACGGACGCGAACGGGTTTTACGTGATCGTCGTCCCGCGCAATGACCCCGACGGCGACGGCACAAGCGTTGACATTATTCCCTTATTTTTTCTGGAGGGCGAGCAGGCCAGGGCGCTGAGCTCGCGGGGCAATGTGCTCAGTGCGGCGGGCAGGCTGGTGTCTGACGTAAGCGCCGCGGCGGTGTCGTTGGGAGAGTACACCTTGCCGCCCCTGAGCGGCACCAGCAAGTTGATTTCCAGGGCGTACCTGGCGTACGACGACGTCCTGGAGGCCCACGGGTACTTTAGCGAGGAGGTCGGGTACGATGCGCCCCTTGTGCGCATAATGTTCGAAGAACCCTCGGGGTTCTACGTGGCCTCTACCAGCACCATCACGCTAAGTGTGGGCCCCCCCTCTGACGTTGCCAAGGAGCGCGACGTCGTCCTTCATGAATATGGGCACCACATAATGAACCGCGTGTATGGTGGGGGCATTCCGTCAGCACGAAACTGCAGTCCCCACACGCCCGACAGGCAGTCAAGCCCGACATGCGCCTGGACGGAGGGGTGGGCGTCCTTTGTGCATGCGGTTGTGGACGACACGCCCGTTTTTATGCCCTATGGCACAACCGACTATTATTGGGAGACGCACAAGTCCCACGCGCGCTCCTCTGGTGTGCCCGACCCCCGCACCGGATCCACGTTTGTTAGAGACTATTACCTGGGGGAGGACGGCGAGGGCAGCGTGACGGCAATACTGTGGGACATGCACGATGGCTTCGGCGAGCCGGGTGACGACGTCTCGGCCAGCATGCGTGACATGTGGACTGCGTTTGCGAGCGACAGGGAGGAGGACGAGGCCTGGCCAGCGGTGGACATACGCGACTTTTACGACGACTGGAGCGACAGGGGGGGGCAAAACCTGGACAGCGTGTTTGCCATAAACGGCGTGGAGGTCACCCATGACTTCTTGCCGCCGTCGCTGGCGTTGTCCGTTGAGCGCGCCGGCGTTACCAGGTCAGGCGACTACGCGGCGCACGCCAAGGGGGACGACACGGTCGTGACCAGGCTGGATCTGGGGAGGGCGGCATCGGCCGGAACCACGCCGACCGCGTCGTTCTTTGGCGAGGTGGTGCCCATGTCCCCCGTCGGGGACGGCAGGCGCGAGTGGACGTCGCGCGCGACCGTGCCTGGCGGGGCGCCCGGTGGCGCGGCGTCAGTCACAGTCCACGCCACTGGCCCCGGCCTCGAGGCAGCCGGGAGCCAGGCGGTTGTCCACAGCGACGGGTCAGACACCGTCACGCTGCACCTGGCGTCGGTTCCCGTAGACGGCGAGTATGCCGTGACGGCGCGGGCGTCCGTAGCCGACTTGGGCGGAACCGCCCTGGGATCTGACCAATCGCTCGCGGTGGGGTGGAGCGCCGCAGGGCCGGTGATAGACACTGCGACGATCTCCCCTGACGGCAGGGAGGTGACCCTGTCGGTCAGCAAGGAAATAGACGAGGTGGATGTGCCGTGCGTTAGAACGCTTGAGGGTACGGAAATTGCAGCCGACCCGCTACACGTGCGAGGATCAAGCGTTGTCAAGCTGCACCTAGCCAGCGCGCCCGCGATTGACACGCTTCTAGGCCTGTGCGGATCGGCTATAGACGACGCGCAGGGGCGCTCGGTTAAAACCGGCATCCTTAACCTGCCATGGAACCCGGAGGCGCCAGCGTTCGAGCATGTCACGGTGTCCCCGGACGGAAGGATACTCACGCTGGCGTTCAGCGAAAAGGCGAGGGTATGGCTGGGGCTGGCCGCCAATATGGTGTCTATTCCTCCTACAGACGGCCTGACGCTCAGCGCGACGCACACCTTCAGGCTTGCGCAGGCGCTGGATCCGGGCACGCACGCCGTCCGCGCCCCCGCTCTCTATACGGACGGCTCGCTGAATACAGGCCGGCGGCCCGTGCTTTCTGAGATGCACACGTTCACGTACAACCCCTCCGGGCCCACGTTTGACCATGTCAAGATATCCCCGGACGGCATGACGCTCACGCTGACGTTCAGCGAGGCGATGGACGGCGCCTCCGTCACGGGCGGCCGGTTCACGCTGGGGGGCGGCCTGGCCCTGGCGGGCGGGAGCCCCATAGCGCACAATAATGAAGCCCACACCGTCTCCCTGAGTCTCGCGTCCGCGCCAGCCTCGGACGGGACGTATTTGGTAACCGCAAAGAGCGCCCTGAGAAGCTCCGCGGGGGCCAAGCTGGGCTCTGACCAGACGCGCACGTTCACGTGGAACCCGGAGGCGCCGGAGCTCGAGCATGTCGAGGTGTCGGCCGACGGCAGGACGCTCACGCTGACGTTCAGCGAGGGGCTGCACTCAAACACGCTGTCGCCCGGCACCATACAGGTGTCGCCGGGGCTGGACTATAGGGAGTTGGGCTACCGGCACGGATCAGACAAGGTCACCCTCACGCTCGGAGGCGCGCCGCCGGCGGGGACGCACCACGTGTACGTGTCAAGGGAGGTCGCCGACGTCGCCGGAAGGCAGATGGCCGTGAACCAGGAGCGCTCGTTCGCGTGGGACGCGTCTCCGCCCTCCTTCGAGTCCGTCGAGGCGTCGGCCGACGGCAGGACGCTCACGCTGACGTTCAGCGAGGGGCTTGACGCGCGGACCGTGACGACGTGCGGCGTGGCTCGCAGCGGCACGACCTGCCCCCTGGCGTCCTCGGCAACGACCACGGGGAACTTTGCGCTTTCCGGGGGGCTCGAGTTCCTGGCCATGGACGGCGCCCGGCCAATACTCCACGCGGACGGCGGGTCGCAGGTGACCATCAGGCTGGCCTCCGCGCCGGCGGCAGCCGGCGACTACACGGTGACGGCAAAGTCCGGGATACGGGACACGACCAACGTCGAGATGGCCTCCGACCAGAGCCGCACGTTCTCCTGGAGGCCCGGCGTCCCAAAGCTCGAGTCCGCGGCGTTCTCGAACGACGGGCGGGCCGTCACGCTGGGGTTCAGCGAGGGCCTCAAGGCATCCACGGTCACGGCGGACTCCGTGTCGATAGACGGGGGAAGTGCCGCGCTGGTGGTGACGCAGCGGGCCGCGGGAAACGCGGGCGTGACGGTGGACACGGAGGCGCCGCGCCTGCTTGACGCGCTGTTCACGTCGACCGACGAGGTTCGGCTGGAGTTCAGCGAGCCGCTGGACCACACGACGGTCACCACGGCGGCCTTTGGGGTCAGCCCCACAAACGGCCCCCCAATAACTGCCACCCCGTCGTACACAGTCGGCGAGCGGGCCGTGACGCTGTCGCTGTCGTCTCCCGCGGCCGCCGGGACTGCGCACGACGTGTCCGTGCGGGCCGGGCTGGCCGACAGGGCTGGAAACCCCGTCCCCGCCGCAACGCTGCAGAAGGTGCCGCCAACCGCGGCAAACGCAGCCCCCATGTTCACGGCGAGGGCCGCGTCGAACTTCGTCACCGTCGTCGAGTTTGGTGAGGACGTCAGGCTCATAGAGGGGCAGGTGCTCGACTGGCGAGACTGGGAGTTGGACCGTTACAGGCCCAGGGGCCATTTTGTGGATCTTGAAAACCGCAGGGTTTTCCTGGACACGGGCGATCTTGCCCACAAGTCCGTCCGTTTTTCCCCGTACTCCGGAGGCTCGCCAAAGATCGAGAGCCTGGCGGGCCACGACCTTCCCGTGGGGGCGAGCGCGGCCGTGCCTGGCGGGATCTTTCCGTCGTTCTTTGCGGACGCCGTAGCGGAGGGGAGGCTAAGGGTGTCCTTTGACCTTTCGCTCGACCCGCGGGTGGCGAGGGACGCAACGGGAGCCGTGAGCGGCACGACGGCGGCGTCAGAGTGGCGCGTCGGCGGCGCGGCCGCGACGGGGCTGAGCGAGAGCGCCACGGGGAATCCTGTGCAGAGCATAACCGTCAGCGGCGCGAAGGGCTTTTACATCCACCACGGCGTTGCCGGGGCCGACGGGACGCTGCGGGTGGAGTATGTGGGGCCGCCCGAGGACGGCGGTAACAAGCTGGTAAACTCGGACGGGAAAGTCCTGGAGCCCACAGGGGCCACGAGTGTTGATCAGATACCTAACACAATTACGGGCGCAGAGTTTTTGGACAGCCAGACCATCAAGGTCACGGCTACAAAGGCCCTGGATCGGCTCTATGCCGAGAGCCTGTCTGTTATGGGCATACTCGCCGCGTCCTCTCCCGACGAGGATGATCCGAGATCGGCCATTGTGAGGCTGAATCGGGAGCTGGAGGACAACTGTCTTTATGATCTTGCCGTAGACCTTCCGGGACTGTCAAACGTCGTTAGGCTAGGAGGGGCGAGCCCAGGCTCGCTCCGGTATGTTGACACGCACGCGCCGGTGTTCCGCTCGGCAACCACGAGCGGCACGTCGACTGACGTCACGTTCAACGAGCCCGTCTCGTTTGGCGGCAGCCCGACGCTGGCCCAGCACAGGGGGCACTGGAGCGTGGAGGCCGGCGGGGTTCCTGTGGAGATAACCTCGGTCGCCGTGTCCGGCGACGACGAGTCGACGGTGACCATCACGCACGCGAAGCTGCCGCGCCCGGACGCGGCGCCGACGGTCAGGTACGACGGCGCGGCCGACGACGACGCGCGGGTGCGCGACACGCGCGCTCCCTCGCTTTGCAGGC
Organism: Cenarchaeum sp.; assembly: GCA_007570915.1. GTDB lineage: Archaea > Thermoproteota > Nitrososphaeria > Nitrososphaerales > Nitrosopumilaceae > JAHRAL01. The sequence goes on along the minus strand of RKSK01000109.1, from coordinate 7,623 downwards.
AGGCTGTTGCGGAGGAAAAGAACGCGCAGGGCGGCATGCTGAGCGTGGTGGCCACTGACGGGGTGGCGCCGGGCGCGGTGGCCGTCTCGGCGTCGGTCCTGGGAGGCGGCGGCGCGCCAAAGTCCGGCCCCAACGCGTCATGGGCGGGGATCGGAGACACGGTGGCCGTGTCCCTGGCCATGGACGAGGACGGCCGCGAGTCCTCCCCGCCGCGCCTCATAGCGGCGGGATCCAGCGTGGAGATGGACAGGGGCGGGACGGCGAGGCTGTGGTCGGGCGGCGTGGCCATAGGGGCCGGCGCGGCGCAGGGCGCGCTCGGGTACACGATAACGGCGCCGGACGCGGCGGGCAACCTCGGCGTCTTTGTGGACGCCGAGGGCGGCGAGCCGATCGCCAGGGTGGACACCGTGCTGCCGGGTATAGACTCGGCCGAGACCGTCAGGGCCGACAGGGTGCGCGTTGAGCTGACCGAGGGGGCGTGGGGGGCGGCCTCGGCATCGGACTGGACCGTGGGCGGCGTGCGCGCCACGGGCATCTCGGCGGGGGGCGGCGGGTTTGCGCCGGTTGTTGCCCTCTCCGGCGAGACGTCGCTCGTGCTGGAGCACCCCGGATCCGGCGGCACGGGCGGGACGCCGGTTGTACAGTACGGCGAGGCCGGCGCGCCGGGCGCGGCGCCGGATCCTGCCCCCGCGCCGGATCCCCTGCCCGGGCCCCCGCGGGCCGGGATCATGCTGGACGTGGGCGCGCTGGACGGCGCGGAGATCCGGCTCGACGAGTCGCGCTCGTTTGAGGTCACCGCCACGGTGGCCGACGGGGGCGCGGCCATAGTGCTGCTGGGCAGCGAGCCCGGGTTTGTCACCGTGCAGAACACAGACCCCAACATGGCGCGCATAACAGTGAACGCCGCCCACGAGGATGCCTCCGCCGGCGTCTACACGTTCACGGTAATTGCCGCGACGGGGTCGGATCCTGCGACAAGGCAGGTCACCGTCACCATACTCTAGCACAGCGCGCAAGGTGGAATTGCCAAGCCGCGCGCCGGGTCGGGCAGGCCAAGGCCCTTTGCGCAATGGCGCCCCGGGCGCACCAGCTCCGGCGGCCGTCCCCGGGGCGGGCGTTGCCCGGCAACTCAAGGGGGGGGGGCGCTAGCGCGATACGCGGGGGCGCCCTGCAACGCACGTCGACGAGGCCGACGGGGGGCGGGAGCCGCCGCCCGCGCTGCGGCGCGCAAACCCCTTTAAGGGCGGCCCCGGCGGGCGCCGCCAGCATGGCCTTTGTGCTGTGGATGACGGGCCTGCCCTGCTCGGGCAAGACTACGATCGTGCGAGAGCTCCAAAAGACGGTGCCAAACCTCGCGATGCTCGACGGCGACGAGCTGCGCGAGTGGCTCTCGCCCAAGGACTTCACAAAGGCGGGCAGGGACGAGCACAACGTCAAGGTCGCGCACCTCGCGCGCCTCCTCCGCTCCCACGGCGTCCCCGTGGCCGTCTCGCTCGTCAGCCCGTACATAGAGAACCGCGAGAGGGCGCGCGAGATCGTCGGCGCCGGCGACGCGTTCGCCGAGGTCTACGTGAGGTGCCCGCTCGAGCGCTGCGAGGAGCGCGACGTCAAGGGCATGTACAAGAAGGCCAGGGCCGGCGAGATAGCGGCGTTCACGGGGGTGAGCGACCCCTACGAGGAGCCGCCGTCGCCGGACCTCACCGTCGACACGCAGTCAGAGGGCGTCGCCGAGTCGGCCAGGAGGATAGCCGAGTTCCTCTCCTCGCGCGGGCTAGCCTAGGGCGGCGCGGCACTCGCCGACGGCAATCTCGTGTATCCTCCCGCCGCAGCTCGCGACGATCCCGCGCTCGTGCGCCATGTTGCCCGGGCCGTACTCTAGCTCGCCGCCGAGCGCGTCGGTCATCCTCCCGCCGGCCTCTGTCACGACGCACCATGACGCGCACGTGTCCCACTGCTTCATCCTGCCCGTCGTCGCCACGTAGACGTCGGCCTCGCCGGCCGCTATCCTGCACGCCTTTATCGAGCTGCCGACCTGCACGGCCTCGGCGACGCCGAGGCTCGCGAGCACGGCGCGGTCCGTGTCCGAGAGGTGGTTTCGGCTGCACACGGCGCGGCACTCCGAGGCCTCGCGCTCCGGCCCCACGCGCAGGCGCTCCCACGAGCCGGCGTGCCCCCTGTACGACCCCGCGCCGTCCTGCGCCGCAAAGATCGCGCGCGCCGCCGGCTGCGCGATCACGCCGAGGACGGGGCGGCCGGAGCGCACGAGGCCGGCCATTATGGTAAACTCGCCGGTCCGCGAGACAAAGTCCGACGTCCCGTCAAGCGGGTCGACAATCCACGCCGCCTCGCCGGCGCCGCGCGCGGGGGCCGGCCCCTCCTCGGAGAGGACCGCGTGGCCCGTGGCCGCAAGCGCCGCGGACAGGATGCGGTGCGAGGCGAGGTCGGCCTCGGTGACCGGCGAGCCGTCTGCCTTGGCGCTCGCGGCCGTGTCGCCGGACGAGTATGCCCCCATGACGGCCCCCGACGCCTCGCCGACGGCCTCGATTGCGGGGCGCAGCTCGGCCATCGCGTGGGCGATCGGGGGGTCGCCGAGCTCGGCCACCCAGGCGGGGACGCCCATCACGACGCCAGCTCTGGCCGCGCCGACCAGACTATCGCCAGCATGACAAACGGGATGGACATTATGCCGATGATCCCGAGTATCGTGTAAAGGGCCCCCTCGGGCACGGCGTCGTTGCCGATGAGCCACGGCAGCGGGAGCGAGACGACAAACCATATCGACGCCAGCAGGACATAGATCCTCACGCGTGCCCTCATGCGGCGGGCCGCCCCTCGCGCGCGCCTATTAACCTGACCTTCATGCCACATATTTCACAAATCCGGCCCTTTTGTTGCGATATTTCATGCCAAGTGCTATATATTCAGAGCGTTATGTGGGGAATGCGGCCGCAGGTTGCAAAAATCCACGGCCGCCCCGGCGGCCCCGGGGGGCGTCCAGGCGCAAGGCCCCGCCGCGCGCGGGGGCAGGGAGGCGGTCTCCCACGGGCCCCCGGCAACGGGGCCGGCGGGCTACCTCGGGTAGAGGCTGACCGAGACGGATCCGCCCGTCTGGCCGTGCGGGTCCACGCGGACCTCGAGCGGGCCGGCGGCGCCGACCTCGACGAGGCGCGGGCCCTCATAGTCCCACGTGTAGTACTCGGCGGCCTCGGTGCCCTGGCGCTCTGACACGAGCGAGAGCGTGCCCTCAAAGGAGGTCCCCTCGCCGCTGGCCGTGACGGTGAGCGTGCGCGGCGAGTCGCCGTTGGGCACAAAGCGCAGCTCGTGCGGGCCGGCCGGCGCGTCGACGACCTGGACGTGGGTCCCGCCGTCGCCGTACAGGGACGGCTCGGCAAGCGTGGCGTGGAACGTCGGGGGCGGCCCGCCGCCCCCCTCGTCGAGCGATATGGCAAAGGCATAGAGGCAGACGCCGGCCGAGACGAGGGCGATGAGCGAGCCGGTGCGCCTCTGCACGCGCGCCGCGCCGCGCCGCGGGGTAAATATAGGTTTAGGCAGCGTGTCAAGACAAGCTCACACGGGGGGGTTAAAGCGGGGCGGGGCCAGGGTGGCTCGAGCGATGGCGGGCTTTGAGAAGATGTGGAACCGGCCAAGCCAGCCGGGGCTGGGCCAAAAGGTGGGCACCCTCGTAAAGCCGCAGGGGGCGCTAAAGCCGAGGGTCCAGGCGGCCATATCGAGGATACAAAAGCAGGGCGCAAAGCTCGACGCAATGCTCGCAAAGCTGCGCGAGCGCGACGCGGCCGTGTTCACAAAGGTCGTCGAGGCGACGCAGCGCCACGACACGTCCGGCGCGAGGGTCCTCTCGTGCGAGCTCACCGAGATACGCAAGGTCTCGCGCGTCCTGGGCAACGCGCGCATGGCCCTCCAAAAGGTCGAGCTCCGCCTCACGACGGCGCATGACGTCGGGGACACGCTCGTCGCGATAATGCCGACGATCGGCGTGATGAACGGCATGAAGTCCTCGCTCGAAAAGTTCATGCCCGGCGCCGACCAGGAGATATCAAGGATGTCCGAGGTCCTCGGCGGAATGATGGGCGAGTCGTTTGCCGAGGCCGACGGCGGGCCTGACGCGGCAATGACCGAGGAGTCAAAGCAGATACTCGACGAGGCCGCCGCCGTCGCGCAGGCCGGCTCGGACACAAAGTTCCCGACAGTGCCGACTAACGCGGGCGAGGCCGGCTCGGAGACGCCGTCCTCCTCAAAGTTCTTCTAGGCGCGCGGCGCGCGCAGGCAGTGCCACCCTAGCCCGTGCCGGCGCCGTCCATCGCGCGGCCGGACTCTCGAAACGAGCGCGTCCGCGCCGACTCGGCGTTGACGATCCCGTCAAGCTCGGTTATCATGGCGCGGAGGGTTGCCATGCGCTCGGCGGCCTCGGCGGCGGCGGCCTCGACTGCGGCGCGCCGCTTCTTGAGCGCGTCGAGGCCCTCGCGCTCCTCCTCGATGTACTCTTGTATCTTGACGAGCTTTTCGCGCAGGTTTTTCACCTCGACGGACTCTTCCTCGATCTCCTTTTCGAGGACGGTCCGCTTGTCCTTTAGGCCCTTTATCATCACGCCGACGTGGTCGACGGCCTCCTCGAGGCTCGCCCTGCGGCCCATGAGCTCGCTGATCCCCAGGCCGGCGTCGGCCGGCTCGCGCGGCGCCTCGGGGGCCGGCGGCATCTCGGGGGCGGGCTGGCCCGCCGTCGCCTCTTCGGCGGGGTCTGGCGCGGCGGCCTCGACGGCCTCCCCGCCCTCGCCGCGCAGCCTGTCTAGTAGGCCCATGCGCGGCCCGCCCGCGGCCCATGTAATTAAAGATAAGTCTGCCCCGCGGGCGCGGGGGCGTCTGGCGGGCCGGCCGTTGCGGGTTCGCCGGGGCCGGCGCCCGTTTTTGGGCGCGGCCAGGCGAGCTTAAATAGGGCACGTGGCGGCGCGCGGGCAGACGCGAAGCGCCTACGGGGGTTAGCGTCGAGGGCCTGGTGAACCCGCCATTGCGGGTTCACCAGGACCGCTATCTAGTTATGATGCGGCTAGGCATGCTTTAGTCTGTAGCCACAAAGCGCCCACGGGTGTGGACAACGAGGCGGCAGGTTGAGCCAATCGCCAGATTACCAGGGTCGCCGCCACGTCCGCGCGCAAGCGGGCATGGCTGACATCCCAAATTATTGGGGCGTGGCGTCCGACAGCAAAGTGTTTCCGTGTGACAATGCCGGGCGCCTAGAGCGCCGAATTGTGAAGGTTGCCTAGTCATTCGCCTTAGTCTGGCGCGATGTGGGCAGTGTGGGATATGTAAGGCATCAATTGTGTGTGCAAACGTGTAAACGTTTCAGAGACCTCTGGCCTGTTGTTTTTGGCAACAATGTGTGCAATCATGTCAATCAGTTGCACTGTGTTACATGATTCAGAGTTGACAAATATTGGGCGTGGCATGATCAATTTATTGGTGAGAGTGGTAGGATTTGTGGGAAAGTGTGAGGATTGGGTAATGGTTCTAGAAACAGTTCGGTTGGTTGGGTTGTCATACCTGTCAAGCATAATGATTCCAATGGGTTTGGGGTGTAAGTTTAGCATGGTGCGGCGTATCATGTTTGATGCGTGTGCCCAAGATATAGCTACAGTGCGTGCTGATTTGTAGTTTTTGTACTATGATATAGTGTGTCGAGTCCTCGTAGCCCCTTTTGGAGCGTGACGGGTTGCCAGAGCTGTCGCCAAACGTCAAGAGGACGCGAGGGCACGGATCCATCGCGGGGGAGGGGCGATCGGCCCGCTTAAAACGGTTGGGCCGGCCGGGACCCGCGGGGGGCGACCCGCCGGCCTGCGCCAAGTTCATATAGATTCGGGCGGCGACCCGCCGGCGTTGGCCTCAAGAGCCATATGCGCAGGCGTCGGGATCCCGATGATCATAGTAGGCGCGCTCGCGGCCCTCCTCGTGCCCCCCGCGGCGGGGAGCCTCGCCGGCACGGCCGAGTTTGTCGGCAGCCTGATCGGCATAACCGGCGCGGTCTTTTTTGTGGCGGGCCTCTTTTACACAAAGGAGCCCGCCACGCGCTAGCGATGACATAAATCCCCGCGCCGGCGCCGGCCCGCGCGTGGGCGTGCGTATATCCGAGGTGTTCACCTCGATCGAGGGCGAGGGCCTCCTCTACGGCACAAAGACGCTCTTTGTGAGGATGGCGGGCTGCCCTTTCACGTGCTTTTACTGCGACACGCCCGAGGCCCTCCCGGCCGGCTCGGGCAGGGAGTACACGCTAGGGGAGGCGCGCGGGCTGGTCGAGTCCTCGCTGCAGGACCGCACGTACAAGGTCAACTTTACCGGCGGCGAGCCGCTCGTCCAGCACGAGGCCGTCGCCGAGCTCGCGCGCCACGTGCGCTCGCTCGGCGTGCGCACGTACCTCGAGTCGGCCTGCTATGACTCGCGCAGGTTTTCGCACGTCATGGCCCACATGGACATCCTCAAGGTGGAGTTCAAGACGGCCGACTCGGAGTTTGCGCGCGACGCGGGCCACTATGAGAGGCTCCTCGGGGAGGCGGCCGCGTGCCTTGCGGCGGCCGCGCGCGCGAAAAAGGCGGTGTACGTAAAGGTCGTCGTGAGCGCAAGGACGCGCGCCGGGGACCTCGGGTCGCTGCTAGGCAGGGTCTTTGGGGCCGCGCCGCCGGGGGCCGTCTCGGGCCTCTTTGTGCAGCCGGTGAGCGGGGAGGGCGAGCCGCGCCTGGAGCACCTCGTGTCGCTGTACGACGAGGCGAGCCGCGTGTACCCCGAGGTCAGGGTCGTCCCGCAGCTGCACAAGCTCATGGGCGCGATCTGAGGCGCATGTCGCGCGCTAGGCGGGGCGGGGTGGGAGCGGCGTGCGCACCGTCGGGCGCATCTTTTTGGCGCGGCGATAGCACTCTATGGCGTCGCCCTCCCGGCCCAGCGCCTCGAGGGAAAGCCCCCGGCCGACATGCAGGTAGGCGTCGTCGGGATCCAGGGACAGCGCGCGCTCAAACGACTCTAGGGCGCCCTCGTTGTCGCCCGCCCTGTGGAGGGCCAGCGCGCGGTTCTTGTGGGCCGCGGCGCTGCCGGGCTCCAGGTTGACGGCGCGGTCACACGATCTTAGCGCCTCCTCGTTGCGGCCAAGGTGCAAAAGCGCAGCGGCCCTGTTCTTGTGCAGGGCCATGCTGTCCGGCTCGAGGGCCTCTGCGGCCTCAAACGCCGCAAGCGCCTCCTCGCTGCGGCCGAGGCGGATTAGCGCCGTGCCCCTGCCGACATGCGCGTCGGCAAGCTTTGGGTCAAGCGATATTGCGCGCTCAAAGTGCTCGAGCGCCTCGGCGGCGCGCGTCGGGGTGCAGGTAGACGCCCCCATGCCCACATGCGCTAGCGCCGCGCCGCGGTCGTCCCGGACAGGGCGGGCGGCGCCCGTTTCGCGGGACAGCCTGGCCAGAACCTCGCTCTTGACGGCCTGCACGTTTTGGTCCGTTGGGTCGATGGCCAGCGCGCGGTCCAGCGACTCGAGCGCCTCGGCGTGCCGGCCCGACGTCGCCAGGGCGTAGCCGCGGCTGCGGTGCGCGTTGGCGTTGTTCGGGTCCAGGCGAATCGCATAGTCAAAGGAAT
>RKSK01000155.1 GCA_007570915.1 Cenarchaeum sp. | reverse complement strand
GATCACGTTGAGGTAGTGGTAGAGGTAGGACAGGCCCCTCGGGCACGCGTCCTGCAGGGTCGCCTCGATATGGACGCGGTCCACGTGCACCGTGCGGCCATCCTTTTCCACGGGGTGCGTCTGGCCCGACGGCGTGAGCGGCCCGCGGCGCCTCACCTCCTCGATCGCGCGCATAAGCCCGGCGAAGCGCTCCTCTAGCGTCTCCACGGGCGGGGCGCGGCGGGGCGTGCGCATATAACCCGTTCGCCATGCGCCGCTATGCGGCCGGCGCGGGCGCCGGGACCTTGGGGGCCCTCGCCCTGGCCTCGGCGATGCGCCTCTTCACTATGGCCATCCTTGCGTCTGCCTCCTCCCTGGAGTAGCGCTCGTCCAGGAACGCCGGAAGCACGCCCGTCGACGGCTCGGCGCCGCGCTCCCTGCGCGCGCGGGCCTCCGCGTCCACCTCCTCGTTCGCGATGTCCCTGATGACGCCGCGCAGGCCAAAGTGGTCGCACGCGGCCTCAAAGTTCCCGACGTGGATCATGGCCACGTGGAGGTAGTGGTACAGGTACGCCGCGCCCCTCGGGCACACGTTCTGCAGGGCCGCCTCGACGTGGACGCGGTCCATGGGCACCGTGCGGCCCCCCATGCCCACGGGGTACGTCTGGCCCGACAGCGTGGGCGGCTCGCGGTTCTGCGCCTCCTCGATCGCGCGCGTGAGCTTGGCGATGTACTCCTCGAACGTCTCCACGGGCGGGGCGCGGCCGGGCTTCCGCATATAGCCCGTTCGCCGCGGCGCCGCTACGCGGCCGGCGCGGGCGCCGGGATCCTGGGAGCCGTCGCCCTCGCCTCGGCGATGCGCCTTGCGACTATGGCGATTCTCGCGTCGGCCTCCTCCCTGGAAAAGCGCTCGTCAAGCAGCGCCGGCAGCAGGCCGGTGGACGGCTCGTCGCCGCGCCCCCTGCGCGCGCGGACCTCGGCGGCCACCTCCCCTGGCGTGACGTCCCGGAGGACGCCGCGCAGGCCAAAGTGGTCGCACGCGGCCTCAAAGGCCCTGACGTCCACCATGGCCACGTGGAGGCGGTGGTACAGGTATCCCAGGCCCCCGGGGCAGGCGTTCTGCAGCGTTGCCTCGACGTGGCAGCGCGCAAGGTGCTGCGTGGTGCTTCCCCTTCTCACGGGGAACGTCTCCCCCGTGGGCACGGGCGGCTCGCGCCGGCGCGCCTCCTCGAACGCGCGCATGTGCCTTGCGGCGTACTCCTCAAAGCCCTCCACGGGCCGGGCGCGCCGTGGGCAAGTATATAATCCATGCGTCGAAAGCCTGCCGACACTGCCCAAGTCTGCGCCGACGGCTTGCGCGGATGTGCGGGGCGCTTGCCCATGGCCAGCAGGCGGTGCCGGCCGGGGCCACGGCCCGGCAGGCCCCACAGCGCACAGGCGGTTCGCTACCGTTCTTGCGGAAAGATATCCGTGCAGCTCAGCGTTGGGATTCCCATGGCCTCTAGCCGGCATAGCTCGTCGGGGGTTGGGCGCATTGTGATGATAATTGCCACCATGGCCGCCGCGGATCCAGGAGGCCATTGGGCAGGAAAGTGGGCCTGGAGCTCGTGGGCCTGGCCAAGCGGAAACGTCCTGTTGACGCTCTCCTCGTCCCGGGGCAGGTCCAACACGTCGGAGGCCATCGAGTATGTTGCCGGAATGGCGCCCGCCTTTCGCGCCTTGCGGGCGTCAACGACTAGCACCACGGGCGTGCCGGCATATTCGAACTGATCGTTGAAGGCGAACTTTATAGACGCCAGCAGGCTTGACGACAGCGACACAAACGAGTAGTGCAAGGCGGAGCCGACCGTCCCGTCGTGTATCTTGATCGTCTCGTTCACGGACTCGGCCCGGTAGAGGTACTTGGCGTTGCGGAATATCCGGCGCACGCTTGCGTTCACTTTCTCTTCCATGCGCCAGATTTCCAGAAACGCCGCGTGGTCATCGCCCGTAGAGAAGCGCAGTACCAAGTTCCACGCCATGCCGCGCGCGCTGACCGTAGAGAGTGCCGTCAAAAAGACTTCCCTGGCAGTGACTTGCTCGGGGTCAAGGCCCGCTTTGGCTGCAAGGGCGCCGAACTGCAGCTGCCCGCAAGCGTCTCGCAGGTCGTCCCAGACACCGTCTCCAGAGAGCCAGGGGACATACAGGGCGATCCTTTTGCCCATCGAGGCGAGCATGTGGCGCAGGCGGCGTGCTTCCCTGGCCTGCCTGAGGTTCTCTGCCCTAAGGTTCCTCGGCGGGGACCCGTGGCGCGCTCTCATGCCCGCGCCGGCGGATGGCGGCCACTTAAAGTGTGCCCCGGGCGCGCCTCGCGCTCTGGCAGTCCGCGCGGCGGCCGGCCCCTCGTCGTGTACGTCGGGCGCGACAGCCCGGAGAAGGGCGTCGGCGTCCTGCGCGAGGCCGAGGGGGCCATCAGGGCGCAAATCGAGTACGTCACGTCCCTGCCGTGGGAGGAGGCCATGGCCAGGCTCGCCTCGGCCGGCGCCCTTGTCCAGCCGTCCCTTGACGAGAGCACACCAAACGCGACAAAGGAGGCCCACTTCCTCGGCGTGCCGGCGGTCGGCTCGGAGGCCG
>RKSK01000086.1 GCA_007570915.1 Cenarchaeum sp. | reverse complement strand
GCGGCCGCATAGAGGCCAGCCCCGTCATCGTCACGCTCCTGGCGCCCAGGATAGGCTACCAGAGGGCCGCGGCGCTCTTCAAGGAGTCGCTTGCGACCGGCAAGACCATAAGGGAGCTCGCAGTCGGGGGCGGGATGGCGACGGGCGCCGAGTTCGACGCGCTCCTCAGGTGAGGCGGCGGTGGCGCGCATACACATAGAGGAGTACGGCTGCTCGGCGAGCCAGGCCGACTCGGAGATGATCGCCGGCATGCTCGCCGCCGAGGGCCACACGGTCTCGCGCGACGAGGAGGGCGCAGACGCGAGCGTCATTGTCACGTGCTCGGTAAAGGACGCCACGGCGGCCCGCATGGTCCACCGCATGCGGCGCCTCTCCTCGCGGCCCCTCGTCGTGGCAGGCTGCATGGCCGAGGCCGAGCCGGCGACGGTCCGCAGGATCGCCCCGCGCGCCTCGATGATGGGGCCGGGCTCGATAACGCGGGCCAGCGAGCTGGTCGGGGAGGCGCTCGCCGGCCGGCGCTCCGAGGCCCTCGGCGGCAATGACGAAAAGGTCGGCCTGCCCAGGGTCCGCCTCGACTCGGGCGTCGGGATTGTCGAGATCGCCAGCGGGTGCATGAGCGAGTGCTCGTTCTGCCAGACAAAGCTCGCAAAGGGCGGCCTCCAAAGCCACCGCGTGGGGGACATCGTGAGGCAGGTCCGCGCCGACGTGCGCGACGGGTGCGGCGAGATATGGCTCACGTCGACTGACAACGGCTGCTATGGGCACGACATCGGCTCTAGCCTGCCCGAGCTCCTGCGCGCCGTGGGCGGCGTCGGCGGCGACTTTGGCGTGCGCGTGGGCATGATGAACCCAATGTACGCCGGCCGCATACTAGACGGCGTGGCCGACGCCATGGAGGACGACCCGAGGATATACCGGTTCTTGCACATTCCCGTGCAGAGCGGGAGCGACGCGGTGCTCGGCGCGATGAGGCGCGGCCACACGGCCGGCACGTTTGCGCGCGCGTGCGCCACGATGAGGGAGAGGTTTGGCAGGTTTACGATAGCCACCGACGTTATCGTGGGCTACCCGTCCGAGACCGAGGCGGACTTTGCGCAGACCGTGGGGCTGCTAGAGGCGACGAGGCCCGACATCGTAAACCTCTCGAGGTACAGCTCGCGGCCGGGCACCGGGGCCGCCGGCCTCGCGCGCCTCGACGAGCGGACCACGATGGCCCGCAGCAGGCGCGTCCACGGGATCGCCGGGAGGCTGTCGCTCGAGTCCGGCGGGGCGTGGGCCGGCTGGGAGGGCCGCGTCAGGCTGTCTGGCCCCTCAAGCCGCGGGGCCCTGGGCCGCAACCCCGCCTACAGGCAGGTCGACGTGGAGGGCTGCTCGGCGGCCGACGGGGCCGTCGAGGCCAGGGTGACGGGCGCCACGCCCCACTGCCTCCTGGCCACTGCGATCAGCTAAAAAACTTTGATCGCGCGCGCAGCTAGGGCCGCACGGAAGGCTTTTTTATCAAGACCGCTAGCCCCCCTCGCAGTGACGGTGGTTTCTGGGCCGATCGTGGTGGTCGGGGCAGGCGGGGCGGGCTCGAGGCTCGCCCCAGAGGCGGCCTCGAGGCTGGGCGTGGGCCACGTGGCCGTGAGCAACGCCGCCTCTGACCTTCGGGGCGGCCGCGGCATAGAGGCCTCCACGGCGCCGGTCATCAACCCGACCGTCCACGTCATCCGCTCGGCGGCCCACAGGGCCTCCGCGCGCGTGCTCGAGGCCGTGGGGGGGGCGCGGACCGTGATCGTCATGGCCGGCCTGGCGGGCCGGTCTGGCGCCGGGATCGCGCCGGTGGTCGCCGGGGCCGCCTCGGCCGCAGGCAAGACCGTCGTGTCCGTGGCGATAATGCCCTTTGGGTACGAAAAAGACCGCGTCTTTGGCGCCGGAATCGCGCTCAGGAGGCTTCGCGAGGCAAGCGACTGCACCATCATCGTCGACAACGACGCCATGCTCGAGGGCAGCCCCGGCCTCGGCGCGTCAAGCTGCATCGGCATGGCAAACGCGGCGATCATGCACGTAGTCGGGTCCATCGGCGCCGGCGACGTGCCCGGCGGCGACAGCGTCGTGGCAGCCTCGAGCGCCGGCGCGGGCCTCGAGGAGTCGGTCCGCGAGGCCATAAAGATGCTCTACGAGGGCGGCGTGCGCGGCTCGGCGTCGCAGTCGCTTGTCCATGTCATCGGCGATGACGTGCCGGTCGGCGAGATCGCCGAGGCCGGGGCGGCGGTCTCGGGGACGGCCGGCGGCGCGGCGTCGGCAAGGCCGGCGGGAGCCGGGGGCGAGGGCGTTGTCGTGGTCTCGGAGCTCGGTGGCGCGTCAAAGTTTGACTCGTACGACCCGCTCGGCGCGATACCGGCGAACATGACGCTTGACTGGGACGAGGCCGAGCGCAGCGTGCCGTGCGCGCTGGACATTGCGCAGGTAGAGCGCTAGGCGCGCGCTATTCTGGCGCGCCCTTTTTGGGCGCGGGCTTGTCTGCCTTTGCCTCAGGCTCTGCCTTGCCGGGCGCGGGCTTGTCTGCCTTTGCCTCAGGCTCTGCCTTGCCGGGCGCGGGCTTGTCTGCCTTTGCCTCAGGCGGCTCCTTTT
>RKSK01000141.1 GCA_007570915.1 Cenarchaeum sp. | reverse complement strand
TATTGGGCCAAAATTGGAAATGTCCACATCAAGCTCAAGGGAGTCGGGGGCGCGCCCGGGATCACGCTTTTTGACCAAGTCGCAATGGGGCCTGGGCGCGCGCATATATCGTTTTGCGGGCACAGGGGGCGCGCCCTGGCTATACCCTTAAATCATAGTGCGCAGGCACCCCCCTCGGCATCGCTTCAAACCGTATGGGGCACAGGGGGCCGGCGTCCGGTGCGTTGGGCGCCGGCTCCCATTCATCTCAACCTCTCCAGCTCTCGGGCCTGCCGCGCGACATAGTCCATCCCCGACCTCCAGAACGAGGCGCGCCCAATGTCAAAGCCGTGGCGGGCCATTAGGTCCTCGGGCTTTTCAGAGCCTCCTGCGGCGAGTATGCCCATGTATGTCGGGGCAAACGCGGGGCCCTCCGCGGCCCGCCTCGCCGAGAGCGCAAGGGCCATGAGGCAGCCAAACGAGTACGCATAGCAGTAAAACGGCGCGTGGTAAAAGTGGGGTATGGCCACCCACTCGTCGGCAAAGTCGGCAGAGACGTCGACTGAGGGGCCAAACTGCGCGCGCAGTCCCCTTGCGTACTCGGCCGAGATCTCGCCGGCCGCGGCGCCAGACGAGACCATCTTGTGCGCGCGCTGCTCAAAGAGCGTAAAGAACGACTGGCGCATCACGGTTGCGTACAGCGAGTCTAGCCTTGCCGAGAGCATTGCGCGGCGGCGCGCCGGCGGCGCGCCTTCCATGAGAGAGTCGTGCAAGAGCGCCTCCGAGAAGGTCGAGGCCGTCTCGGCGAGCGGCAGGGGCGCCTCTTGCGCGAGTATCGACTGCGACGAGGCCGCGACGCTGTGGACCGCGTGGCCGAGCTCGTGGGCAAGCGTAAACGTGTCCTCCACCGTCCCCGTGAAGCTGAGCAGGACGTACGGGTCAAGGCGCGGCGTGACCGTGCTGCAAAACGCGCCGTCGCGCTTGCCCTTGCGCACCTCCGAGTCGACGTGGCAGGACTCTATGACGCGCCTTGCCATGCCGGCCATCTTGGGGCTAAAGTCGCCCATTGCGCCGAGGACGCGCCTTGTCGCCTCGGCGTACGAGTTGCGCGCCTGCCCCCCGGGCACGGGGGCGTACAGGTCATAGCGCCGCATCTTCTTGAGGCCGAGCACCCTGGCCTTTGCCGCAAAGAACCTCCTAAAGACGGGCGCGCCGCCCTCGCATGCGCGCAGGAGCGCCGAGACCGTGCGGTCGTCGACGTTGTTTGCCATGTTGCGCACCGAGATTGGCGATGCGTGCGAGCGGAGGCCCACCTCTACGCTTGCCCATTCGGAGGCGACGCTAGAGTAAATGTCTGCCAGCGTGCCCCTGTTTGCGGCAAACTTTGAGAGGAGCGCCCTGTACGCAGCGCGGCGCACGGACGCGCGCGGGCTGCGGACTAGCGCGGAGAGCTCCTCGCGCCCCATGGCCCTCCTGCCCACCCTGTACTCGTATGCCGACGTGAGCCGGTCATAGAGGCGCACAAGCGCCGACGTGCCCGTCACGCCCATGATGTTGATGATGCGCTCCTGCTCCTCGGGCAGCGTGTGGCGGGCCATGAGCCTCATGTGCGCAAAGTGCCCCCTGAGGCCCCCGAGGCCGGAGAGGATGCGCCGCGCGCTGCGCTCGTTGAGGCCCACCTTCCACCACTGCTCAAAGAAGAGCATCTCGTTGGAGACCTGCGCGGCGAGCCGCTCGGCGGCCGCAAGGCGCGCCGCGGCGGCCTCCGAGCGCGTGTCGGCCGCGTGCGAGAGCGCCGCGTGCGCGTGTATGCGGCCCATCGAGTCGTGTATGGCCTCTACGCGAGAGGCAATCTTGAGGACCTGCGCGGCCGTGATCGACGGCCTGAGGAGGCGGCGCGAGCGGCCCAGCGCCGCGACTGCCCGCCGCAGGCGGCGCTCCTCGGAGGCCGCCTCGCGCGGGCCGGGAAGCTCCGAGAGGCTCCACGGCCCCGTCCTCGGCGCCGCCGGCCTGGGGGTTCGTGCCATCGCAGGCGCCTCAGGGAATCTCGTCCTGCAGGTCAGAGCACGCCTTGTGGACCCACTTTTCCTGCGAGTTCTTTAGTATCTCCTTGCCGGCCTTTATCTGCCCGCCGCACTCGGGGCATGTCCCCGAGAACCTTGCCTTCATCGCGCGCAGGCCCCCCGGCGCGCAGTTATTACCCTTGCCCCCCTGGCGGGGCGCGGGGGGGCCGCGCAGGCTCCCTCAGCCATAGTCGACATAGCGGTCATAGCGGCGCTCGACCTCGGGGTTTTGGCCGGCGAGTATGCGCTCGGACTCGGAGGCGATCCGCCGCTTGACGTACTCGCGCAGGCCCCCTAGCGCGCCGTCGCGCGCAATCTGCCCCGCAAACCCCCCAAAGTACGACGCCGCGCGGCGGCGGTACTCGTCGCGGGCCGGCGAGCGCTCGCCGGCGGCGCGAAACGAGGCCGTCGCGCACGACGCGCCGACTATGTGCGGGAGCTCGTCTAGCGCCCTGCTTATCTCATAGCGCGAGTCAGGCCTCATTGCGCGCCGCGCAGGGCCTCGGCGGCCTCCCTGGCAAAGTATGTCACGATAATCCCCGCGCCGGCGCGCCTTATCGCGTGCAGCGCCTCCATGGCGACGGCGGCGCCGTCGACCATGCCGCGCTCGGCGGCGGCCTTGACCAGGGCGTACTCGCCTGACACGCTGTATGCGGCGACCGGCACGTCAAAGCGCCTGCGCGCCTCGGCTATTATGTCAAGGTAGGCTAGCGCGGGCTTTATCATCACAATGTCGACGCCCTCCTCGACGTCGGCGGCGACCTCCTGCATTGCCGCGCGCGCGCTTGTGTAGGGGACCTGGTACGTGAGGCGGTCGCCAAACTGCGGCGCGCACGAGGCCGCGTCGCGAAACGGCGCATAGAACGACGAGGCGTGCTTGGCCGAGTGCGACATTATCGCCACGTCGGCGTGGCCCGCGGCGTCAAGGGCCGCGCGTATCGCCGCGACCTGCCCGTCCATCATTGCCGACGGCGAGACGACGTCGGCCCCCGCCCTGGCCTGGCTCACGGCGACGCGCGAGAGGGCCTCGAGGCTCGCGTCGTTCGCTATCCGCCCCCCCTCGCCGGCGATCCCGCAGTGGCCCGTGTCCGTGTACTGGCAGAGGCACGTGTCGGCCATTATCGCAAGCGAGTCGCCGTGCTCGGCGCGTATGTCCCTGATCGCGCGCTGGACCACGCCGCCGTCGGCGTGCGCCGCGCTGCCGGCGGCGTCCTTTGATGACGGTATGCCAAAGAGCATGACGGCGCGTATCCCGAGGCCGCGGATCGCGCCGGCCTCGCCGGCGACGTCGCGCGGCGCGACCCTCGCGAGGCCGGGCATCGACTCGATGCCGGAGCGCCGGCCGGACTCGTCGACGAACATTGGGCAGACGAGGTCAGCGGCGTCAAGGCGCACCTCGCGCGCGAGCTCGCGCAGGCTTTCGGACCTGCGCAGCCGGCGCAGGCGCGTGGCCGGATACGGCATGCGCGCGCGCGCTCCCCGGATTTAATATAACTCTAGTCTGCGCCGCGCCCGAACAGTCGCGAGGCGGCGTCGAGGACGTCCTCCTCGCCGCCCTCCGAGGCGCGCCTTATTCGGTCGATCGGGCCGGAGACGATCCCCTCCATGATCGAGCGCGTGAGGTCCTCGACGGTCCGCGCCGTCTGCGCGTCAACGTCGCCGAGCATCGCGAGGGCCTTTGCCAGCTCGCGCTCCCTGACGGCCTCGGCGCCCCTGAAGACCTCGGCTATGAGCGGCTCGGCCCCGAGGCGGCGGACCGACGCCTCGACGCCGTCGAGCTCGCCGTCGACGATCCCCTCGGCGGCGCGCGCCTGCGACTCGCGGTCGCGCGCGTTGCGCTCGACGATTCCGGCGATCTCGTCGAGGTTGACGAGCCTCACGCCGTCAAGGCCGGCGACGCGCTCGTCGACTGTCCGCGGGTTTGAGAGGTCGACTATCATCATTGGCCCGCCGCGGCGCGACGCGCCGAGCGAGCCGGCAGTCACCATAAAGTAGGGCGCCGTCGTGGCCACAAACATCACCGAGTACGCGCCATAGTCGCCCAGCGCGTCCTCAAACCTCACGGCCTCCCCGCCGACTGCGCCGCAAAAGGCCTCGGCCCGCCGCAGCGTGCGGCTCGCCACGCCAAAGCGGTACCCGCGCTGCGAGAGCGACTTTGCGACGAGCGTGGCGAGCTCGCCGGTCCCAATAAGCAGGACGCGGCGGCCCTCGAGGCTGCCGCCGTGTGCCTCCTCGGCGAGGCGTACCGCCATCGAGCCGACCGAGACGCCCCCGCGGCTGATCCCCGTGGCCTGCCTCACGCGCGCGCCGAGGCGCACGGCGCGGTCAAAGGCCGTGTTGAGGACGCGCCCCGACGAGCCGCACTCGCGCGCCTCGGCTATCGAGTGCCTCACCTGCCCGAGGACCTGCTCCTCGCCGAGGACCATCGAGTCGAGGCCAGAGGCGACGCGCAGCAGGTGGCCTATGGCCTCGCGGCTCTCGCAAAACTCCATGTTGCCCCCAAACGCGCCCTCGTCGAGGCCGGCCAGCGAGGCCCACGCGCGCTTTATGCGCTCCTCGCTGCAGGACTCCGCGGCGCCGTACACCTCCACCCTGTTGCACGTCTGCACAATGACGCACTCGTCCAGGCCCGCGTGCGCGCGAAACGCCGAGAGGGCCGAGGCGACGTTGCGGAAGGTGAACTGCTCCATGACGTGTATGGGCGACTTGCGGAACGTCACGCGCGCGTTCACTATGGTCCTAGGCACCTGCCGTGGCCTCCAGTATGGACATTGCCCTGTCTCGCGCGGCGCCTGCCCTGCCGTCTCTTATTAACCGTTTTACCCCGACGTCGGCGGCGACGGCCCTGAGGAACCCCCTGCGCGCGCCGGGCGAGGCGAGGCGGCCCCGCGCGGCCTCGCGCATGTCCGCCTGGAGCGCTATCATGGCCTCGTCCTCCTCGCCGACGAGGCCCGCGAGGGCCGCGGCGGCGCGCTCCCGCAGGGCCGCGGCCATGACGGGGCTCCTCCCGCCAGTCGACACGGCGAGCCTGACTGACGGGGAGAGCTCGGCGGTGGCGACATGCGCATAGTCGCTGCGCGACGCGCCGTCTGACGAGTACGCCAGGCAGTTCGGCTCGGCCCGCGCCGCGCGCACGACCTCGGCGTTTAGCGCCGCGTCGCTCGTGGCCGCGACCACGACGCGCGCGCCGCAGCCGCGTATGGCCCGCGCGTCGCCGAGGCGCCCGCGCCGTATCTCGAGGCGCTCGCCGGCCATGCCCTCCAGGCGCGCGTCGACGCGCTCCCCCATGACCGTCACGCTGCAGCCCTCGCCGAGAAGCGCGCGGGCCCTGCGCAGGGCCTCGCCGCCGCCGCCCACGACCACGGCCCTGGCGCCGCGCAGGTCAAGGTCGACTATCAACGGCGCGGGGCGCGCCGGCCGTCCCCAACTTAAATAGAAAATCCCG
>RKSK01000169.1 GCA_007570915.1 Cenarchaeum sp. | reverse complement strand
GATCGCCGCATACGCCATGGCCGGCGCCTCGATCGCACTGCTTGCGGTGTACGGCGCCGACATTGCCGCCTCGCAGGGCGGCGACTCGGGGTTTTTGCCGCTTGACGCCAGGGCGCGCGGGTCCATCCTGGGCGGGCCGTCCGTCATACTGCCCATAGTCGCGTATGTGGTGTCCAGGCGCGAGGCCTCCGCCGGCCTGGGCGCCATGATAGCGGCCGCCGGCGCGCTCATAATGGTCGGCGGCGCCGTGGTCATGTCAATGTCCGAGTCGCCCGGCACGGGGTCAGACCTGCCCCTGCTTGCCGCCGGCGCCATAGTCATAGCGCTCGGGCTCCACCGCGTGGCGCGCCCGCGCCGGTGACGGCGCGCCGATGGAGGCCGTCGACGCCCTCGCGGCGTGGCTCCTCGGCGCAATCTCGGAGAACCTCGCAGTCGGCGTCTTTGTGGCGTCGCTAGTCGAGACGATGGTCCCGCCGGTCCCGACGCTGCTCGTCCTGCCGGCGGCCGGCTATGCCGCCTCGCAGGCGGGCCTGGGGCCGGCCGGCGCGGCGGCCCTCGGCGTGCCCGGCGGCGCGGGCGCGACGGTCAGCGCGATGGCCCTCTATGCGGCCTCGAGGCGCCTGGGCCGCGCGGCGATGCTGCGCTACCTGCGGCGCGCCAGGGTGGGCGAGGGGCGCCTCGAGCGCGCCGAGGTGTGGTTTGGGCGCCACGGCCACAAGGCGGTCCTGCTCGGGAGGATGGTTCCCGTGTTTCGCGAGCTCGTCTCGATTCCGGCGGGCCTCCTCCGCATGCGCGCCGCGGTGTTTGCGGCGTACACGTTTGCCGGCTCGGTGGCGTGGTGCACGGCCCTCATAATGGCGGGGTACTATCTTGGCGCGGCCCTGGGCGGCGTTGGCGCATGAGGGGGCGCGCCGCGCGCATGGACGCGATGATACTCGCCGGCGGCAGGGGCGAGCGCCTGCGGCCCATAACGGACTACCTCCCCAAGCCCCTCGTCCCGCTCGCAAACGTGCCCATACTCGAGTGGCAGGTCGGGTACCTGAGGCGGCACGGCGTGCGCAGGATTGTCGTGTGCACGGGGTACAGGGCCGACCAGATAGAGAACTATGTGCGCGCGCGCGGCATGGGCCGCACGGTCGTCGTCTCCGAGGAGGCCTCGCCGCTGGGCACGGGGGGCGCGATGAGGAGGGCCGAGCCGCTGGTCCGCGGGGACTCGGCGATCGTGGTTAACGGCGACGTGATAACTGACATTGGGCTCGGAGAGGTGGCCAGGGAGCCGGACACCGTGGCCGCCGTGCCGCTCCGCACGCAGTACGGCGTGCTCGAGGCCGACGGGGGAACCGTCTCGGCGTTTCGCGAAAAGGGCGAGGTGCCGGGGATGTGGATGAACGCCGGCATATACCACCTCTCGCGCGCGGCGCTGCGCGCGATGCCGAGGAGGGGCGACGCCGAGAGGACGGCGTTCGCGCGCATGGCCGCGCGCGGCAGGCTGCGCGTGGCGCGGTTTGCGCGCGCGAGGTGGCACTCGATAGACTCGCACCGCGACCTCTACGAGTGCGCCGCGCGCGTGCGCGAGATCATGCGCGCGCCGCGCGCGCGGGGGGCGTAGGGCATGGCGGGCGTCTCGTGCAGCCTGGGCTCGCTCCTCACCGTCGGCGAGGTCGTCTCGTGCGCGCGGGCCGCCGAGGACGCCGGCGCGGACACGGTATGGATACCCGAGACGTGGGGCATGGAGTGCTTTGCGATGCTGGGGGCCGTCTCGCAGGCCACGCGCGCGCCGCGCATCGGCTCGTCTATAGTCAACGTCTACTCGCGCTCGCCGGCCCTCGTCGCGATGGGGGCAGTGACGGCCGACACGCTCAGCGGGGGCCGCCTCATACTCGGGCTCGGGGCCAGCAGCGGGCCAATCGTGCAGGGCCTCCACGGCATGGCCCGCGACTCGCCGCTCTCGCGCGTGCGCGAGTACGTCGAGGTCGTGCGCCTGGCGTGCTCGGGGGCGCGCATAGAGCACCGCGGGAGGCACTTTAAGCTCTCGGGGTTTAGGCTCCTCGCGCGCCCCGCGCGCGAGCGCATCCCCGTCTACCTTGCGGCCGTCGGGCCGGCGATGGTCTCGCTGGCCGCCGAGGTCGCCGACGGCGCCATACTCTACCTGCGCCCGCTGCGCGAGGTCCGCGGCGCGTCGGCGCGCCTGCGCAGCAAGAACGCCTCCCTTGACGTCGCGATGCAGATAGTCACGGCCGTCTCGCATGACGAGGAGGCCGCGCTGGCGAGGGCAAAGTCGACAATATCCTTCTATGTCGCAGTCGGCAGCGCGTACAGGGGGTTTCTCGCGCGCAACGGGTACGCGCGCGAGGCGGGGGCCATACTCGACGCCCACCGCCGGACCGGCGAGGCGCGCCAGCCGGGGCTGGTGCCTGACGCCATGGCGCGCGAGCTTGCCATATTCGGCGCGCCGGAGGCGTGCCGGCGGCAGCTGGGCAGGTTTGTGGACGCCGGCGTGACGCACCCGATACTCCAGTTCAACCCCGTCGGCGACGCGGCGTCCTCCTTTGGGCTCCTCGCCGAGGTCATCGGGGGCGAGTGAGTGGCCCGCGCGGCGATCGTCGGGGCGGGCACGGTCCGCTTTGAGGCCGGGGCCGGCGCGCCGCTCGAGGACCTGCTGCGCGAGGCGTCGGCCAGGGCCGTCTCCTCGGCGCGCGGCCTTGACCCCGGCGAGATCGGGGCCGTCATGGTCTCATCGAACGCCGGCGACGGGTACATGGGGGCCATCCTCGCCGAGCGCGTCGGCGCGCGGGCAGGCGCCGCGCAGCGGGTCGAGTGCCTGTGCGCCTCGGGCGCCGGCGCGATCGTCACGGCATGGGCGCACGTCACGGCCGGCCTCGCCGACGTGGCCCTCGTCGCCGGCGCCGACGCGCACGACGGGCCGGGGCGCGTCTTCGGGTGGGACGCCTCGCGCGGCGCGGACAGGAGGCCGGTCATGTGGGCCTCGCGCTTTGCGACTGCGTACATGCGAGAGCACGGCGCGGCGCCCGAGGACATGGCCGCCGTCGCCGCGCGCGCGCACCAAAACGCGCAGGCAAACCCCGACGCGTACGAGCACGGCGCCTGGACCGCCGAGGACGTGATGTCCTCGCGCGAGGTCGCGCCAAGCCTGCGCCTATTGGAGTGCTCGAGGGCCTGCACGGGGGCCGCCGCGGTCATCGTCGCCTCCGAGCGCGCCGCGCGCCGCCTCTGCGAGTCGCCGGCGTGGGTGCGCGGCGTGGGCCAGCGCACGCTCGGCGCAAGCCTCTCGACGAACAGGTCCATGTCGCGCCTCGCCTCTGCCGAGGCCGCCGCGGGCGACGCGCTGCGCATGGCGCGCGCCGAGGCGTCTGACATTGACGTCGCCGAGGTCCATGACGCCTTTGCCGTCTGCGAGGCGATGGCCGCCGAGGCAGTCGGCCTGGCCCCGCGCGGGCGCGGCGCCGCGATGATACGCGGCCTGCACTCCACGGGCAGCAGGGCGCTAAACCCGCGCGGGGGCATACTCGGGTCCGGCCACGCGCTGGGGGCCACGGGGGTAGCGCAGGCCGCCGAGGTCGCGCGCCAGCTCTGGGGGCAGGCGGGGGCAAGGCAGGCGGACTCGGCGCGCACGGGCCTCGTCCACAACATGGCCGCCGCCGCGACGTCCTCGACGGTGATTGTGATGCGCTCCTAGGCGCGGCGCCGGGGCCCGGCAGCGCGCCCCTGGCACGCCAGGGGGCCGCCACTCTGGCCGCGAAACCGGATTTTCGCCCAGGCCGCCCAACGCTGCCAAATTCCGGGACGCAGGCGCCCTAAAACGGCGCAAGACTGATAGCGAGTGGGCTTGAAATGGGCCCGTTGAGCACTCCGTGCGCCCCAACAGGCGGCTTGCCAGCACACGCGCCACAGCTTGCACAGGCGTTTGCCCGAGGCGGCGCAAGCGCACGGCAGCCCACTGTGCATATTGGCACCACGGCAAAACTCGGGTGCTGTGCATGAAAAGCAAAAAAACGGGCGAAACTGGCGAACGAGAAACAAACATCGCGATTGGGGAGGTGCTGTCTGGCATGCGCGCTAACTGGGAAGTCAAGGGAGAAAAGTATCGCGGGGTGACTAGAAAAAAGCAACCCGACATACTGATACTTGAAAGCGGGCTGTCTCCGGTAATAATCGAGACAGAAATCGAGCCCGCCAACACGCTTGCTGCTGACATTATGGACAAGTTGGGGGAGAAAACGCAGGCAGGCCACACCGTGTCGACTGTAACCGGGATAAAAATTCCGGCGCGTTACACTAAACTCACCGGAAAGCCCCTGCGGTCGGCGCTACAGGCAAGCAGGGACCTGAATTATCAAATCTACACTGGCGTCGGGTCTGAGCACTTTAAGGCGTTCCCGCGCTCTGGCTTCCTTGTGGGCGGCTGCGCAGACTTGGTCGCCGCCATCCACTCAAGCATGATAATGTCCAGGGACGTTGATCGCGGAGTCCAGATTTTCATGGACGCGGTGTCAGGCAGCGCGGAGATAATTAACGGCCTGAACAAGCTGGTTCAAAAACAAATCTCACAAATTCTAATGCAGCCGGCTGACGGGCAAACGTGGCTGATGGCCTCGTTTACACTCATGAACGCCGCGCTTTTTCATGACAGGGCCGCCCATGCGGCCGGGCAGCCCACCAGGTATGAGCTAACCAGCACCAAGGGCGGCAATTCCGTAGACGCCGGAAGGCTGTTAAGCGCATGGAGGCAGATACTGTCCGTGGACTACTACCCGATATTCAACACCGCCGTCGCGATCGTGGAAAAAATTGGCAGCCGGGCACACAACGACATCATGGTCTTGCTGTTTGACGCAACAGAGCGGATATTTAGCTTTCGGCTACAGGGCGCGTCAGACCTGTACGGCGAGATATTTCAAGAGACCATATCGGAAAGAAAAAAACTTGCGGCAAACTACACTAGGCCTGAATGCGCAATGCTCTTGTCTAGCACGGCACTGCCCCCCACGGACGACGCCATCTGGAAAAGCAAAAACGCGCTAACCCAGTTTCGAATAGCGGACTTTGCCTGCGGCACCGGAATACTGCTCCTCTCGGCGTACAAGACAATGGCGCTGCGCTATGAAATAAACTCGCACAAACCCATGTCAAAGCTGCACGAGGCCATGATGGGAAAGTGCATAATCGGGGCGGACGTCCTGCCCATTGCCGCGCACCTCACCGCGTCTGCCCTTGCGGGCATGTACCCCGAAGAGAATTTTTTTAACACCCAGATCTATCCGGTAAAGCAGGGCGGGAAAAGGGGCCTGGTGGGCAGTCTAGAGTGGATCAAGCCCGAAGAAAAGCTGGACCGCTCACTGATAAAAACGACAAGCACGGGAACCGCACATGAAAACAAAGTGCCCCCACACCACTCGTGCGACGTTGTGATCATGAACCCGCCATACAGTGGAACGAAAAGCCCCGGAGGCAGAAACGATGAGGGCAACCCCGGAATACTGTTTTCCGCGTTC
>RKSK01000162.1 GCA_007570915.1 Cenarchaeum sp. | reverse complement strand
CTTTGAGGCGTAGTGGACGTCCAGGTCGCCGCGCAGCGCGCGCAGCTCGGCGTCAAGGGCCATCATGCGCGCATAGTGCCCGCCGCCCCACGGGTAGACAAACTCGCAGACCTTGGGCGTCGGCCCTCACCTGCCCCGCGCAAGCGAGTCGAGCGCGTCGTGGACCATGTTTGGGCCGACGCGGACGCCGAGGGACTGGCGCGCAGGGGGGGGCGCCGCGCCGGCGGGAACGTCCCCCATGCGCGCCGCGCAGAGGCGCGCGACGTGCCGGGCCATCGGGCCGATCCCCAGCGCGGCGGCGTGCGACTCTACGCGCGACTCGACGCCGGATAGCGGGAACGAGGCCGCGAGGCCCGCGTCGCGCACTCGCGCGCCGAGCGCGTCGGCGAGGCCGTCGGCGTGGACCAGCGGCGAGGTCGGGACGCAGACGCGCGCGGCGCGCGCGTCGTGGGCCGAGGCAATGGCGGCGTCGACGGCCGCGGCAAGGCGCGCCGCGCCGCGCGCGCGCGGCACCCTGGCAAAGTCGGCGCGGCTAGACGCGCGCGGGATCGACGAGATGGCCCTGCATATGGGGCGCATGAGGCGCGTGCGCTCGGCGTCCGTAGAGTGCGCCATGACGGGCAGTATGTCATGGCCCTGCCGCAGCGACTCTAGCATCGCGACTGCGGAGAGCTCGTCGTGCACGGGGCACGCGACGGGGCCCGGCTGCGCGCCGAACGGGACGCCGCCGCGGCCCTCGTCGGAGAATATGCTGACGTACGACGCCGAGCGCGCGACGTGCGCGTGGATGACCCTGTCGTGCGCCGACGCCGTCCCCGGCCTGGCGCCCGTGGCCTGCGCCGAGGAGACGATCGCCGACGTCGCGGCGAGCTCGGCGTCGCGCGCAAGGTAGCCCGGCGTCTGGCCGCTGACGCGCACGACGAACCTCTCGCCCCTTAGGAGCAGGCCCGTGGCCGTCTGCGAGACTGCCGCGGCGAGCTCGGCCATGGCCGTGCCGGCGCGGCGCGCTATGGAGACGCGCGAGGCGCCAAAGAGGAGGCCGACGGCCGAGGAGGCAAAGACCGGGTCGTCGGCCTCGACTATGACCGTGTCGCCGTCGCGC
The DNA here is from genome assembly GCA_007570915.1 of Cenarchaeum sp. Lineage (GTDB taxonomy): Archaea > Thermoproteota > Nitrososphaeria > Nitrososphaerales > Nitrosopumilaceae > JAHRAL01. Next base: position 4,428 of record RKSK01000162.1, on the reverse strand, counting down.
CTGACCGAGGAGAAGCCCAGCGAGCGGGCCGAGAGCATGGCCCTCACGTTGGAGGCCAGGAGCGCGGCGCGCCTGCGCGAAAAGGCGTTGGGGGTGACGGCCACGAGGGCACCGGGTTCCATGTGGGCGCGGCGCGGGCCGCGGCTGCCCGCTTATAACTCTGCCAGGGGGCGCCCGCGCGGCAACAAGTTATATGGCAACGCGGGCGGGGCCCGCGCGCAGATGAGGCGCTTCACGCAGGCCGAGGTCGACGAGGTGGCCCCCCGCCTGCGCACGCCGCAGGAGGCCCTCGCGTGGGCCCTCGGCGAGCTCCACCCGCGCATAGCAAAGGCCTCGAGCCTCGGGGCCGAGGACTCGGTGATAATACACATGATGGCCGCCATACGGCGCGACGTGCGCCTCATAACGCTTGACACGGGCCGCCTAAACGAGGAGACGTACGCGATGATGGCCACCATGGAAAAGAGGTACGGCGTGCGCTTTGAGGTCGTGTACCCTGACGCGCGCGAGGTCTCCGACATGGTCAACGCGCGCGGGATCAACCTGTTCTACGAGAGCGTCGAGAACCGCGTCATGTGCTGCGGCGTGCGCAAGGTAGACCCGCTAAGGCGCGCCCTCGCCGGCCTCGACGCGTGGATAACGGGGATACGCTCCGAGCAGACCGAGAACAGGCGCGGCGCGTCCGTCTTGGAGATCGACGCGCGCAACGGCGGCATCCTAAAGGTAAACCCCCTCGTGTCGTGGACGCGCGATGACGTGTGGTCGTTCATAAGAGAGAACGGCATTCCGTACCACCCCCTCCTTGACAGGGGGTACAGGAGCATCGGCTGCGAGCCGTGCACGCGCGCCGTGCCGGAGGGCGGGGGCGAGCGCGACGGGCGCTGGTGGTGGGAGGGCGGCGCGGGCGGCAAGGAGTGCGGGCTGCACATGGAGCACGGTGCATAGGATGGTCGGCGCGCACGGCGGCAGGCTTGTCAGCAGGGTCGCAAAGTCGGCGCGCGGGGGCCTCGAGGCCATTGACGTCGGGGCGCGCGCGATGGGCGACATTGAGAACATCGCCGACGGCGTGTTTAGCCCGCTAGAGGGGTTTCTCGGCGAGGCCGACCTTGCCGCCGTGGTCCGCGGCGGCAGGCTTGCCGACGGGACCGCGTGGACCATACCCATACTCCTTGACGTCAGCGAGGCCGACGCCGCGCGCGCAGTCGACGCCGGCGAGGTGGAGCTGCGCGAGGCCGGCGGCGAGGGCAGGGCGACCATGAAGGTCGACGAGTCGCACGCGCTGGACAGGCGCGCGCTGGCGCGCGGCGTGTACGGGACCGAGGACGCCGCGCACCCCGGCGTCGCCGGCGTCATGGCCATGAACGCGACGCTGCTAGGCGGCAGGGTGGAGCTTGCCAGGCGCCCCGCCGACTCTGCGCTGCGGAGGCGCAGGATGACGCCGGCCCAGACGCGCGAGGCCTTTGGCGCGGCGGGCTGGCGCGAGACCGTCGCGTTCCAGACGCGCAACCCGCCGCACGTCGCCCACGAGATGCTCCAAAAGGCGGCCCTCGCCACGCGCGACGGCGTCTTTGTCAACCCCATCGTGGGCAGGAAAAAGGCAGGCGACTTTGCCGACGACGTGATAATCGGCGCGTACGAGGCGATGATACGCGCCTACTATCCGGAGAACCGCTGCGTCCTGGGCACGCTCCACACCGAGATGCGCTACGCCGGCCCAAAGGAGGCCATCCACCACGCGATAATGCGCCAAAACTACGGCTGCTCGCACATTATCATCGGCCGCGACCACGCAGGCGTGGGCAAGTACTATGAGCCGTTCGCCGCGCACGAGATATTTGGGTCGTATGGGGACCTCGAGATAGAGCCCGTCTTTTTCCCGGCAATGTTCTACTGTAGCGCGTGCGGGGCCTTCTCGACGGCAAAGGGCTGCCCGCACGGCGAGGCCGAGCGCCTCAGCGTGTCGGGGACGGCCCTGCGCGAGATGTTCCAGGCAGGCAGGGTTCCCGACGGGCGCACGATGCGCCCCGAGGTCGTGCGCGTCATACAGTCGCACGCCTCGCCCTTTGTGGAGTGAGGCGGAGTGCGCGCAGCCCTTGCAGCCGTGGCCCTCGCCGCGTCGCTGCTGGCCCCGGCCGGCGCGCAGGAGGAGATAAACCCGTCGCTTGACATACACGACGTCGCCGTGCCCGCCGGCGACTTTAACGTCGTCGCGCGCGACTCGGAGGCCGTGGCCCTCGACGAGGTCCACTCGACTAGCTGGCAGGTGACCATACGCAACGGCCTAGAGTACGTCGAGGGTGCCTCCGGCGCGGTCCTGCGCCTGCACGGGGCGGGCGAGGAGGGCAGGTTCATCGAGGTCGGCATGGGCCCGCCGCCGGACAGGATGTTCTGGGCCGCCGTGAGCCTGCCCGGCGCCGAGGGCTACGTTCCGGTCCACTCTATGGCCGAGCGCGGCTGGTCGCCGTCGGCGGCGGTCATCGTCGCGTACACGGACCGCGCGGGCATGACGATAAACAACGGCCAGAGGATAGTCGTCTCCAACCTCGACGTCGGCGAGTTTGCCATATCGTCGTGGTCCGTCCACGGGGTCGAGTCGTACCTTGACGGGCCGTCAGTCGCGTCCGGCGAGTACCGCTTTGAGATACTGTCCGGCGACCCCGCCGAGAACGCGTTCCACCTGTTCCCGTTCTATGTCACCGCGGCCGTCGGCGCGCTCGCGGGCCTTCTCTTTTTGACAAAGCGCCGCTGAGCGCGCGATAGTGCGCGCAGTGTCGCCGTATCTGGCACTCGCCGCACATCGGAGAGGTGGGCTTGCAGATGTTCTGGCCGTACATCACAAACGTGTCGTTTATCTCGAGCCAGTGCCTCCTCGGTATGGCCCGCGCGAGGGCCTCCTCGGTCTCCTCGGGGGTCTTCGTCCCCACGAGGCCGAGGCGGTTTGATATGCGGTGCACGTGGATGTCGACGGGGATTGCGGGGACCTCAAAGGCGTAGACGAGGACGCAGTTGGCCGTCTTGCGGCCCACGCCGGGGAGTTTCAGCAGCGCGTCCATCCCCTTGGGGACGCGGCCGCCGTGGCGGGAGGCGATAATCCTGGCCACCTCGATTATGCGCCTCGCCTTGACGCGGTAAAAGCCTATGGGCCGCACTATGCGCTCGACGTCGCGCACGCGCGCGGCGGCGAGCTCCTTTGGGTTGCGGTAGCGCTCAAAGAGGCGGCGCACGACCCTGGCCGTGCTCTCGTCGCGCGTGCGCGCCGAGAGTATCGTGCCGATGAGTATGCTAAACGGGCCGGTCTCGGCCTCGTGGAGCTCGCGCAGGGCCGTCATGCGCGGGGGCCGGACGGCCTCCATCGTGGACCGCATCCCCGCGAGAATCCTGGCGATCGGGGGGGGCCTTGGCGGCGCCATGGGCGGCTCCGCAGTCGAGGGGGCGTATATACCGCGCCGGCGCGGCCTGCGCGCGCCGGGCGGGCGAACCGGCGCAAAGCCTTAAGCGTGGAGGCGCGCAGCGGCGGGCGCAATGACCATGCAAAGGCTTGACGGCAAGGCCGCCGACCGCGAGGGGGCGGCGCCGCGGCTAGCGCTTGGGGAGCCGGCCCTGAGCGAGGGGGAGAAGGAGATGTTTGCCAGGTGGGAGAAGGAGCGGGCCGAGCAGCGGGAGATCTTTGAGGCCAGGCGGGAGGAGATACTCGCGGCGCACCCCGGCAAGCACATAGCAGTCTGCAACGGGGAGGTTCTCGTGGCGGACACGGCCCTGGGGGCAAGGCAGTGGACCATGCAGAATCACATTGGCCGCGAGGCGTTCTATTACATGCCAAGGCTTGAGGGGCAGACCGACGACGAGGCGTACATGGCCGAGATCGCCAGGAGCGAGAGGGAGACGGACCGCCAGCAGGAGATCTTTGAGGCCAGGCGAGAGGAGATACTCGCGGCGCACCCCGGCAAGCACATAGCAGTCTGCAACGGGGAGGTTCTCGTGGCGGACACGTCCAAAGGTGTGGATGAAATGGTCATGCGCAAATACCCCGGGCGCACGGCGTTCTTTTATTCGCCGGGGTGCATGTGTGTGAGCATATTTTGACGAACGTCCGGTTGGAAGCGGCAGGGAGCAAGTTTTTTGCCCCATGCATAGTGAAAGAAGGTTACAACTTGGGCCTGAAAGCGCTAGTCGACACGGGAGCCACAGTGACTATGGTGAGGGGAGACATATGCCACAACCTCTCCCTTGTGCGCTTTGGAAGGCGTCCCGTAACCTGTGTTCATGGCTCGCATGCGGACGCGGTGGTGCAGCGTTATTTGTGCGCGATAGATTTGGGGGGAAGAGAGAGGCGCCTTGTGATTTACGAGCTTGGCAATGTTGAGGAGGGCGGCAACGCCATCGATGCCATACTGGGGCTTGACATGCTCGAGGGCTGCCGCATGGAGC
>RKSK01000179.1 GCA_007570915.1 Cenarchaeum sp. | reverse complement strand
TTGGGGCCTGCAACGAGTTTGGCGTCCAGCCGTGGCTGAGGCCGCCGAGGAAGCCACCTCCCTAGGAGGCTACCGGGTCCCCACATTTGGGATCTGTGCCTCCGCCCTCAGCCGCGCCCCGCGCGCGCGTCCACCTCCGCGCGCAGGCGCGCAATGTGCGCCGGCCTCGTCCCGCAGCAGCCGCCGACGATGCGCACGCGCGAGTGGCGGTCCAGGAACTCCGAGACGAGCGAGGCCATCTCGCCTGGCCCCATGCGGTAGACGGCCCGCCCGTCGGCGTTCTCGGGCATCCCCGCGTTGGGGGCCACCAGCAGCGGGTGCTCCGAGTTTGCGTCGAGCCACGCCACGCTCGGCGCCATCTCGGCCGGCCCCGTCGAGCAGTTCAGGCCAAACGCGTCGATCCCCATACCGCGGACCGTCGTGTACGCCGCCTGCACCCCCGTCCCCAGCAGCATCTTGCCGTAGCGGTCGAGCGTGACGTTGGCTATTATCGGCAGCTCGCGCCCCGCGCGGCCCATGCCCTCGCGCGCCCCGAGCACGGCCATCTTGACCTCGAGTATGTCCTGGCTCGTCTCTATGAGCAGCGCGTCGGCGCCCCCCGACGCGAGGCCCTCGGCCTGCAGCGCAAAGGCCCCGCGTACCTCGGCCAGCGGCACCTGCCCGAGGTCGGGGTCGCCCGAGCTCGGCAGGTGGCCCGTGGGCCCCATCGCCCCGATCACGTACCGCGCCGGCGGCGGCGCGGCGGCGGCCTCTGCGGCGGCGAGCGCGGCGGCGGCCCTGTTCTGCCCGACCGTCTGCCCCCCCATGCCGTACTCGTCGAGCTTTATCCTGTTGGAGCCAAACGTGTCCGTCTCTACGCAGTCCGCGCCGGCCTCGAGGTACGACCGGTGTATCTGGCGTATCCACCCCGGCCTGCTCTGGACGAGCCCGTCGTTAAAGCCGTCCTGGCCGCCGGGAAAGTCGCCCGCCGAGGGGCCTAGGCGCTGTATCTCGGTGCCCATCGCGCCGTCGAGCACGAGCGTGCGCTCGGCTAGCGCGTCCAGGAACGCCTGCCTCGCCACGGCCTAGCGCAGCCCCCAGCGCTCGCGCACGCGGTCCTCGAGCCTCCGAAAGAGGGCCGCGTCGACGGCCATGCCCATGGCCATGATGACGACGAGAACCGCGACGACCTGCGATATGTCGACTGTGTGCCGGCCCACGTTGAGCAAGAACCCCAGGCCCAAAAACGAGAAGAGCATCTCGGCGCCGACGACGCCGCGCCAGGCAAAGGCCCAGCCCTGCTTGAAGCCCGATATCATGTGGGGGAACGCCGCCGGCAGCAGGACGAGCGTGACGAGGTGGCCCCCGCGCGCGCCCATGTTTCGCGCGGCCTCGAGGTAGTGCGGCGGTATGTTGCGCACGCTAGAGTAGATGCTAGTCGTCACGGCAAAGACGGCCCCGACGGCCGTGACGAACACAATCCCCGCGTCGCCGACGCCAAACCATATGAGCGCGACGGGGACCCACGCTATCGACGGTATCGACTGGAGGCCCAGGACGAGCGAGCCGGCCGTCTCGTTGACTGCGGGCACGCGCGCCATGGCGACGCCGAGGGCGACCCCCGCGCCGATCGCGATCGCCAGGCCCGCGAGCAGCCTCCAGAGCGTCGTGGCGACGCCGGCGAGCAGGCTAGAGTCGGCGGCCCCGCGCGCGAGGTCCGCGGCGACGTCCAGCGGCGACGGGAGGAGCCCGGGGGGCAGCGCGCCGGCCGACGAGGCGGCCTGCCACGACATCACGAGGGCCGCATAGAACGCAGCGCGCCGCGCCGCGGCCCGCCTATCCATCGAGGCCCTCCTGCCTCCTGACCTCGGGCCGCAGCGCGGCGAGTATCTCGCGCTGTATGGACGCGAGGCTGCCGTCCTCGGCGTGGCGCGGGCGCGGGCTGTCTATGCGGAACTCCGTCCGGACCCGCGAGGGCCGGTTGCCAAAGACCACGACGCGCGAGGCGAGCGCGGCGGACTCGGCGACGTTGTGCGTGACAAAGAGTATCGTCTTTTTTGTCCTCTGCCATATCTCCTGCATCTCGCCTATGAGCGTGTATCGCGTCTGCGTGTCCAGCGCGGCGAACGGCTCGTCCATGAGCAGCACGTCGGGGTCCATAGCGAGTGCCCGCGCGATGGCGACGCGCTGCCTCATGCCCGTCGAGAGCTGGTGCGGGTGGTATCGCGCAAACTGGCCCAGCTGCATCATCTCGAGGTAGCGCGCCGAGATCTCGGCGCGCTCGGCGGCCGGCACGCCGTTGACGCGCAGGCCAAATGAGACGTTGTCCCCGACGCTCAGCCACGGGAAGAGCGCGCCCTCCTGGAAGACCATGATGCGCTCCGGCCCCGTCCCCCTGACGGCCCTGCCGTCAAAGACGACCTCGCCGGCGTCCGGCGCGTCGAGGCCGGCGACGATCCTCAGGAACGTCGACTTGCCGCAGCCCGACGGGCCCACAAGGCAGACAAACTCGCCGGACTCGACTGCGAGGTCGATGCCGCCCAGTGCGCGCAGCGTGTACCCCCCGCCGCCCCTAAAGGACTTGCTGATGCCCCTCGCCTCGAGCTTTGCCATCGCGCCCTAGCCGCCGGCGCCGCCGGCGGCCCCGTAAAATATCCCATCGGTCGCGGCGGGCGGGGCGTCCAGGTAGCCCAGGGCCGCCGCGCGCCTCGCAAACTCGAGTATCGGGCCCTCGGGCGCCGCCGTCGTGACCTCGACCCTCGAAAAGGCCGCCTCGAGGACGCCGGCCGGCAGCGCGGCGAGGGCCTCGCGCGAGGCAAACGACGCGTACGCCTCGCGCGCGCCGCCCGGGTTGGCCGCGATCCACGCCGCAGTCGCGTTGTGCGCGCCGAGCCACGACGCCACCTCGCCGGGCCTGCCCCCGGCGTACTCGGCGCGCGCGACGAGCACGACGGAGGCGAACGCGCCGCCGGGCCAGAGGTCGGCCTCCTCGAGGACGCGCTCGGCGCCGAGCGACTCGACGAGGAGCGTGGCCCACGGCTCGGGCACCCACGCCGCGTCGAGCATCCCGCGCGAGAGGAGCGAGTGTATCTCGGGGCCGGCGGCGGCCATCACCATGACGGTCCCGCCGCGGTCCGCCGGCGCGAGGCCTGCCCCGGCCAGGTGGTGGCGCAGCGAGACGTCCTGCGAGTTTGCGACCTGCGGGACGGCCACGCGCATGCCGCCGAGGTCCGCGACGCCGGATATTCCGGCGCCCTCGCGCGCGACGAGGCTGACGCCGCCGTTGGCCGCGCCGGAGAGTATGACCACGCCCCCGCCCGAGCGCGCAAACGCGTTCACGGCCGGCCCCGGCCCCACGTACGCCAGGTCGAGGCTGCCGGCCACCAGCGACTGCACGGCCTGCGTGCCGCTGTCAAGGACGAGCGCGTCGACGCGCAGCGGGGCCATCGCCTCGGCAAACGCGCCGCGCTCGAGGCCGACTATGGGGATGGCGTGCGACACGGACGGCAGGAACGCCACGCGCACGGGCTCCGGCCCGCCGGGCACGGCCCCCAGCGCGGCGGCCAGCGCGATCGCCGCGGCGGCCGCGGCTGCGGCTGCGACAACCTTCACGTCCATGCGCGCGGGCGCGCGCGGCGGCGCGCGTTAAATACGGACTGGTTTTTTAGCTCGAGCTGGGGCGCGCTCAGGCCGCGGCCCCTTCCGCGCCGTCCCCGCGCCTGGCGCCCGCCCCGCGCTGCGGGTTTGCGTAGAGGCGCCCAAAGAGCTCCGTGTCGCGCGAGATTCGCGGGTGCGCGGGGTCGGCGAGCACGACCTCGTACCAGCAGTGCATCCCGTCGCGGTAGACAAAGTATGACCCGAGGAGCGACATGTTGGGGTAGCGCTCCAGCGCGCGCCTCTGCGCGACGGTCTTGAGGCTGTCGTCGCCCTTTATCCTCGTCACGCCGAGGTGCTTTGGCCGGCGCCCCCCGCGCGGGCGCTGCTTGCGCATCCCCCCCGTGCCGACGCGCGCGCGGACCACGGCGATGCCCTGCTTTGCGCGGTAGCCGAGGCGGCGGGCCCTCTGGAGGCGCGTGGGCCTCGCTATGCGGACGATGGCGGCCTGGCGCCTCCACGCCACGGCGCGCGCGCGGATCTCCGGCGAGTTCTCCCTGAGCATGCGTGTCCATTCCCTCTCCTGGATCGCGTGCGCGCGCATCGCGCGGCGCGGCCCGCGCCGCCCTTAATATAGTCGGCGGGGCCGCCGGCGCGCAAGGCTGTTATAGGGACGCCGGTGCGACCGCTGCACCATGGCGCAAGAGCAGGCGCACGCGGGGGGGCGCGGCATGCCGGCGGGCCAGGGGTCCGCGGCGGCCCCCACAGGCTTGGAGGACTATGACCGCAGGCTTGCCTCCGAGCCCGGCAACGGCGCGCTGCACGCAGAAAAGATAGCCCTCCTGTGCGGCCTCGGGCGGCACGAGGACGCGCTCGGGGCGTGCGACGCGGCGATCGCCAGGCGCCCCGGAGACGCGCGCCTGCTCGCGCGCAAGGCACACATACTCCACCGCCTCGGGCGCCACGGCGAGGCGATGGTGGCAGTAGAGCTCGCCATGGGCGCCCCGGAGGGCCATGCCGCGCGCGGGGCGGAGGTGGCGTCCCACCAAGCTCCTTCCGCCGCCACGAGCAAGCAGGCACGGCGGCTCGCGCGGGCCGCGATGGCCGGGGAGCTGGCCGGCTTTGTCGCGTACCTTGCCAACAAGCGCATAATCAAGGGATCCGAGTCGGTTGACACGTTCGAGGGGAGCCATCGCCTGCAAAAATATGCGTATATCGCAAAGGCGCTCGGAATGCGAATCGGGTACAGGTTTGACTTTATAGAAAGCGGGGCGTTCTCGACGAACTTGGCCATTGACGCCCACAGGCTCAAGACGGCGAACGGCGTCATTGATCCGTTTAGGCCAGAAACGCGATCTTCTGAAGAGTTTGTAAGGCTAGTTAACGACAGAGAGACAGAATGGCTCCAGATAGCCACATTTGCCATGCGCGGCCACGGCGTAGACGGTGCGCGTGATTCGTTTGTGAAGGCAAAGCACGAACGCATGGACTATGACATGGATATGATCAATGGCGTTTTCAAAGAGGTAAACGAGATCATGGCAGAACGTGGACGCGTGCGCTAATGAGCAGGCTGCGCCCCCCTACTGCAAAGTATCCACTATGGAGGACAAACTTGGCAAAGTCCGGCTCTATTGCGGCAATTATGGCAGCGGCGATGCTCTCTAGCGGAGATCACAGGCCGTTAGATATCATCATAGGCATTCCTCCGTTCATGTTTATGGTATATGTTATACTATCATCCCGGAGCTCGAGACGGGCGCGCAAGGCGGAGGAAAAGGGAGAGATAGACGCAGCCATGTACCTGGCCGTACAGTGCGAGAGACTGCTGTCACGAATCTATCGCGTGGAGGGCGCTCTGGGCACCCATGACACGCAAGCGGTGTTTGGTCACATGCTCACAGATCCCAAATGTGGGGACCCGGTAGCCTCCTAGGGAGGTGGCTTCCTCGGCGGCCTCAGCCACGGCTGGACGCCAAACTCGTTGCAGGCCCCA
>RKSK01000022.1 GCA_007570915.1 Cenarchaeum sp. | reverse complement strand
GTCTACCCGTGGGGCGGCGGGCACTATGCGCGCATGATGGCCCTTGACGCCGAGCTGCGCGCGCTGCGCGGCGACCTGGACGTCCACTACGCCTCAAAGGAGCCCATACTCTCGCGCCTGCGCGAGCGCTTTCCGCGCGCCGGCCCAAACATACACGAGATACTCATGCCCACGCCCATAGGGGGCAGGTCCGGCCCGAGCGTCGCGCGCTCGCTCCTCAACCTCGCGGTCCCCGTGGGCGGGCCCACGCTGCCAAGCCGCATAGCGTCGTACCTGCGCGCAGAGGCGCGCCTCTATGACCGCGAGCGCTTTGACCTGGCGATAAACGACGGCGACATGGGGTCCAACGTCATAGCGTCGAGGAGGTCGATACCGTGCGCGTTTGTGACAAACCAGTACCGCCCGCGCCTGTACGCGAGCCGCTTTTACCTGCGCCCGGCCGCAGAGTTTATCGCAAGGCAGATCGCCAAGGCGACGCGCATACTCGTGGCCGACTCGGCGCCGCCCAACTGCATCTGCGAGCGCAACCTGAACATCCCAAAACCGCTAATGCACAAGGTCGAGTTTGTCGGCCACTTTGCGCAGCGGCCCGCGCCGCGCGCCGGCCCGCCCGGCGACCTGGAGCGCCTCATCGGCGACGCCGAGTTTGGCTACTGGATGCGCACGGGCGACGCGCCGACAAACAGCGCGACGGGCGCGAAATACGAGGCGGCGTTTGCGGACCCCAAAATGCGCGACTGCCGCCGCGTCGTCTCGCACGCGAGGCCCGGCGCGGCAATCGACAGGGTCGTCGGCCGCGACGGGGGCGTGCACACGGTCCGCGAGGCCCTCGAGCGCGGCGTCGACTGGCTGCAGATCGACGTCGCGTTCCTCAGCGACGCCGAGCGCGACGCGGTCCTGGGCCGCTGCGCGCACGCGGTCCTCAACGGCTCGCACACGGCGATGGGCGAGGTCCTCGGGACCTGGCAAAAGCCCATAGTCGGCGTCCCCATATACGACGAGCACGCAAACCACGTCTCGTGGGCCCGCGACCGCGGCCTCGGCGCCATGGCGCGCACGCCGCGCGAGATCGCCTCTGCGGCCGCCGGGATGCTCGCCTCGCCGCGGGCCCACGACGGCGCGCTGCGGGCCTTTGGGGCCTCCTTTGAGGCCGGCGGGGCGCGCCGCGCCGCCGCCGCCGCCGCGGCCCTCCTGGATGGGTAAAATAGGGCCCGCGCGGGGCCCCTCCCCGCGCGGGGCGCGGCGGCCCGCCGCGGCGCACTCGACGGGCGAGCTGACCGCGAGGGATGAAGAACTGCCGCGGGGCGCCGCCGCCCCCGCGCACCCCTAGCAACGCTTTTAACCCAAAAATCCGGCGCGCGCGGCGTGCCAAACTGCCCCGAGTGCGTAGCCAAGGACCGCAACGCCCTTGTCGCCAAGCACGAGGGCGAGGAGGGCGTTGACCTCACGGCCCTGCTTGACGCAGTCGCCGTCCCCATGAAGGCCGACCCGGCGACAAAGCACTTCACGTGCCGGCGCTGCGGCCTCTACGCCACGCGCGAGCAGATAAGCGACCTAAGGGACCGCATAAACCGCCGCGCCAGGACGCGCGAGGACCACCAGTACGACTATCTCGACTGGTGGCAAAAGAGCAAAAAGGACAAGCAGGTCGCGCAGGGCTAGCGGCGAAAAGCCGCGGCGACTAGCGCGTTGAACGCGTGGGGGAACGTCTGCCTTGCCCATATTGCGGCCCGCGCCGCGCCGGGAACCACAATCTCCCCCCGCGGCGAGCCCACGGCGCGCACTATGGCGCGCGCGACGGTTTCGGCCTCCAGGGAGACCGGCGAGTAGCGCCTCACGCCGGCAAACGACGGGTGGTCAAAGAACGGCGTCCTGACCGCAATCGGGCTCACGACGGTCACGCCGACGCCGGTCCCGCGGAGCTCGGCGCGAAGGGCCTCCGAGAACCCGAGCATTGCAAACTTTGAGGCGCAGTACGCCGCGATTCCCGGAAGCGCAATGCTCGCGGCGACAGACGCGACGTTTATGATCTTGCCCGAGCCGCGCGCGGCCATCTGCGGCAGGAACGCCTTTGTGCAGTGGACCGCGCCAAAATAGTTTGTCTCCATGTGCGCGCGGATGGCCGCCGCGCCGAGCTCGGCGACCCTGCCGTACACGGCAAACCCCGCGTTGTTGACGAGTATGCCGGGGTCGCCGAGCTCTGACGCGACGCGCCTGGCCATCTTGCCGACGGCCGCCTCGTCGGACACGTCGCACCCGATCGCGACTGCGCGCGAGTGGCGCGACGCCTCGCCGGCGGCCTCGCGCAGCCTTTCGGCGTTGCGCGCGACGAGGGCGACCCGCGCGCCGCGGCGCGCGAGCATTAGCGCCGCGGCCCGGCCGATGCCGCTTGACGCGCCCGTGACGACTGCCACGCTCCCCGCAACCTCCACGGGGCCGCGCCCCCGCGCGCCGCGTTAAAACGCTTTATACCCGCGCCGCTCCGCGCCCGCGCGCGTGGACGTCAGGGAGATGTGGGACGCCGAGTACCGCTCGGGGCGATACGCCGGTGACGGGCCGGTTCCCATGGTGCGCAGGGCGATCGCCACGCTCTCGGAGAGGGGCCTCTCCGGCGCGCGAGGCGTCTACCTTGGGTGCGGCAACGGGCGCAACTATGTGCCCCTGCGCGAGGCGGGCCTGGCCCTTGACGGCGTGGACGTCTCGCCGGTCGCCATCGCCGCGCTCCTGGCCCGCGCGCCGCGCCCGCGCGAGGGCGCAAGCCTCACGTGCGGCGACCTCATGGGCCTGGAGCCCGACTCGCCGTACGCGTACGTCGTGGCGATCCAGTCGCTCATGCACGGGACCCTGGCCGAGGCGGCGCGGCGCTTTGCAAAGGTCGACTCGCTCCTTGCCCCGGGCGGCCTGCTGTTCCTGCGGATAAACACGGCCGCAAGCGAGGTGACGCGCGCGCACGAGGCCCTCGAGGAGACCCCGCTCGGGGGCCGCACGGTCCGCTACCTCGGCGGCGAGCGCGACGGCCTCGTCATACACTTTTTCACCGAGGCCGAGATCCGCTCGCTCCTGCCGGGATACTCGCGCGTGGGGCCGACCACGACGCATGTTGTGCCGCGCACGCCCCCCGAGACGGGGCAGTGGACGCAGCTAGAGGCGGTCCTGCAAAAGCCCGCGTGAGGGCCGCTACGCGGCCCGCGCCGAGGCGAGGGCCGCCGCAAACGCCGCGCCGAGCCTCCTTGCGCGCGCCGCTCCGAACTTGCCCGCCAAGGCCGCCCCGGAACGCCTTGATCCGCCGGCACGCCGGCACGGGCGCGACGCGGACAGCGCGCCGCCTGGCAGCGCGCGGGCCGCGCAAGGGCGGGCCACGCCGCAACGAGGGCGGGGAAACGCCCAAACCCGCCCAAACCGCGCCCATTCACGCAATGAAGCCCCCCTGACAGGGGGCGCTGTATGGCTATGCTGACGAGCAAAAGTTCTTGGACACGCGCCGAACCGCAGCTGGCCCACAACCCGCCCCTGGCCACACATCGGCAAGGCACGGCGTGTGCCGGACAGCGCCTGCGCAAACAAGACGGGCAAAAACCCCCAAAGGCTTTTGCCCGTGAGCATAGGCACCCCCGCGCGGAGATCCGGGCTTTTGATCAAAAGATCCGCCCTTCCCGACCGAAGCGCGGACCGTTCGGCGGATCCGTGGGGGGTGCCGTTGGCGAGGCGCACAGGCAGCACATAGGGGAGGGGCAAGCCCGCGGCGGGGCGCCGCCGTCCGGGCGCCAACGCGGCCGAATTTGCCAAACCGCGCCTATTTATGCAAGAGCCGGCGGGAGGATCTTTTATTATGTAGGGCGGCGGCAACCGGAGCCCGAAGATGCGGGGAGGGATGCTTGCGCTGGCCGCCGCGCTCGGCGCGCTGGCCGTGTCGGGCGCGGCCACATGGGCGCACGCGACCATGCCTGCCCTGCCGTGCGGCTTTGAGTGCCAGTGGCCCATGGGCTCGCACAGCGCGATACCGGCCTCCGTGGAGGTCGGCGCGCCGTTCCAGGTGTCGATATGGTACGCCTGGGAGGAGGCTCCCGGCAACCCCGCCATAGGGACGGCCGCGGGGCGCGCCGCGCCGGAGGGCCGCTATACATGGCCGGCCGACCTCGGGCCGGCCGCGCCGCCGGAGGGGTACGCGGGCAGCGAGGTTGTCATACGCCTGCCCGAGGAGCTCGAGCTGCTCGGGTACCAGCCCGAGCTCGAGCGCAGGCTGCTCTGGATCGACGGCAACGGGCGCTCGACGTACGAGTACACGGGGACGCTTGCCTACCGGCCCGGCTCTGGCCCGCAAAACCTGCTGCTGACCTTTATCCTCAACTCGCCGGTCGTGTACGCTGACACGGAGGTCTATGCGGATCTCGGGCTGTCCGCGAGGGACGCCGCGCCGCGCGTGTGGACGCTCAACAACGACGGTGCGGGCCGCGCGGCGATATCGGCGGACCTGGCGGCGCCCGCCCCGCCACCTGCCAGATCGTTCGCCGAGGAGCTGCGCGAGGCCAAGGAGAACCCCGCCCCGACGCCGGGCGCGGCGGCGTGGGCCGCTGCCGCGCGCGCCGCAGGCGGGGCGGAGCCAGGCGGCGCGGGGGCGGCCGGCGGGGCCGGCGTTTCGGGGGCCGGCGCGGCCGCCGCGCCAGTTCCGGCGCTGCGGCACACGCTCGTGTACCCGCCCCCCACGGTGACCCCGCTGCCAGAGTCTGAAATGCCCGCAGAGGCCAGGCGTCTCGGCGCAGCCGGCGCCAGCGACGACGACCAGGTCATAGTGTGGGGACGGTTCAGCGTAAGCGATAGGGACGGCGGCACGGTCGACGCGGCAGGCGCGGCCGTCTGCCTCTATGACCGCGGGGAGGACAAGGGACTCGAGATCATCAGGCACACCGGGGTCGACGCGTGCCGTTTCACCGATCCGGAGGGCAGGTACGCAATTGCCGTCCCGTCGGCCGACCCCGACGGGGCCAGGGGGCCGGACATTGTGGCGCGCCTCTTTGCCTTTAACAACTTTGCGACCGTTGTGAACGCTGACACCAGAATGCCGTACCATATTGAGATCGAAGAGCAGACCGACGCCTCGGCAGGGCTCCTGAACCTTCAAAGCCGCATGGTGATATCCGACCAGCCGTTCGCCTCTGCGTACATTGCCCTCTCGGAGATCACCGAGGCCCACGAGTTCTTCGAGTCCGAGTTTGGGTATGACGTGCCGCGCGTGACCGCGTACTTTATGCAAGCGAGCACCGCCTCCTATCTTGCCCACGCGTCAGAAATCCGCCTTCTCGGCCCGTCAGGCCTCTCTGACCGCGCGGCGATCCTGCACGAGTACGGCCACCACGTCCATAGCAGCGTCTACGGGCAGAACAGGCTTCCCCTCGCACCGAACTGTGCCATACACTATCTTCACCACCCGTCTTCTGAGCAATGCGCATGGATCGAGGGGTGGGCAAACTTTGTCCCCGCGCTGGTTGGCGGCTCGCCCCTGGTGGCGTTCTCCCCGACAACGACGTTTAACCTAGAGTCCGGCCAGGTTAACGCCGGCGTGGCGCCGTTTGGGCACGGCGACGCCGTGGAGG
>RKSK01000120.1 GCA_007570915.1 Cenarchaeum sp. | reverse complement strand
CCTCCTGACCATGGCGTGGTACGCGCGGACCTCCGGCCGCGCGGCGTCCTCGGGCCCGTACAGGAACGCGGCCCTGGCCTTGAAGCGCGGCGTGCCGTGCGAGATCACGTCAGGGCCGGACACGAGCGCGCCGACGACCTCGTGGAGGCGCGGGTGCGCTCGCATCTTTTGCATTGCGTGCTCCCAGAGGCGGCCCTCGTGGATCGACTCACGGACCGCGTCGACCTCGGACTTTATGGCATGCAGGTTGTGCAGCGAGAGGAGCGCGCGGCGCGACTCGGCCGGCTCGGCGCGCAGCTCGGAGGGCGTGCGCGACGAGCAGGCCTCACATGCGCACGCAAAGTGCGCAATCGAGTCAAGGTGGCGCGTGCCGTCCGGCGTGATGTACCTGCCGTGCTTCGCGTATAGCGCGTACGACGCCGAGTCAAACGTGTCGCACCCTAGCGCGACCGAGAAGGGTATCGTGAGCGGGTGGCCCGAGCCAAAGAGGTGCAGCGGCAGCGACGGCGGGATCGCCGAGCGCGCGGCGATTATCATCGCGGCCAGGCGCGCGTACTCGTACTGCTCCATGAGCTCCACGGGGCTGCCGAGGGCCATGAGGCGGTAGCCCATCGCGGCGAGCTCGCGCGCGCAGCGCCGCACGAGCGAAAGGTGCTCGCTTCCCTGTATCGTGCCGGCCCAGACCTGAGCGCCGGCGCCGGCCGACTCGAGCGCGGCCCTTGCGGACTCGAGCGTCTCGGCGACGTTGCGAGCCGCCGCGCGCCTGCCCAGGCCCAGGCCCGTCGGGCGGTCGAGCGGGACGGCAATGTCCGAGCGTATCGCGCGCTCGTACGCCGCCATGTCTGCGGGAAGCACGTCGAGCGCGCCGTACTCGAGGACCTGGTAGCCCCCCGAGTCCGTCATCACCGCCCCGTCGTAGCCGATCGTGGCGTGTATGCCGCGCCGCGCGGCCTCCTCGCCGTGGTTTCGCATCGTGATGTACGCGTTTGTGATGACCATCTCGAACCCCATCGCCTTGAGCCTAGAGGGCTCGATGGCCTGCCGCACGGGGTGGACCACGGGCACGTACGCCGGCGTTGTCACGTCGCCGCGCGCAGTCGAGATTTTGCCGATGCGGCCGCCCAGGTCGGTCTTTAGGACCTCAAAGACGCCGCGGCTCAATGCTCAAAGAACCTCCGCACGTCGCCGCGCGCGCCGACCTCGGCGAGCCAGTCGACCTCGTCTCCGGCGTACGTTCCCTCTAGCGCGCGGCGCGCGAGGGCCGCGGCCTCGGCCGGCCCCCTGCCCGTCGCGTCGACCTGCCTCACGGCCGCGCCTCCAAAGGCCCAGACGGCGTCTGCGGCGATGACGCCGAGTATCTCGGCGCCGAGGTTGTCAAGGGCCTTTTCGCGCGGGTAGCGCCGGCCGGCGTAGACGCCCTCGAGCTCGTACGGGCTGCGGCGTATGACGACGGCCGCGGCGACGGCAGCGGCCGGCAGCGCATAGGGCGCGAGGTGCCCGACGACGAGCGTGCCCTCGGACGCGAGGCCCTCGAGCTCGGGGGCGAGGCGCGCGACGTCGACCTCGCCGCGCTCGCCGACGAGGCCGGCGCGCGAGGCCACGCCGTTGGCGTCGATCACGTCGAGGCCCGCCTCCCTGCCGAGGGCCTCGGCTACCGTGTGCTTTCCGACGCCGGGGCTGCCGGTGACCACAAGCGACATGCGCGCGCGCCGGCGCGCGGGCCGCATTAAACAACTTGCGCCCGCCGCGCGCCGCGCCCGCGCGTGGATTTTTATACAGGCCGCCGACGGCAGGCTCGCAATGGCGCAGGCAGGCACGGCGGCAGCCTCGGCGGCGCTCGCCGTCGCGCTGGCCATGGCCGGGGTCGCGCAGGCGCAGGTCGACGACGCGCGCGCGTGGGTCCTTGACGAGCTTGGCTCGACGCTCGAGGCGGTCCGCTCTATGGGGGTCGACGTGCCCGAGCCGACTGCCGCGCAGGCCGCGCCGTTCATCTCGCGCATGGAGGCCCTGGTCGCCGAGGGCGCCGTGTCGGGCGAGACCGCCGAGGGCGTCTTTGATGCCCGCGCGACGACGGTGATGTCCGAGTACGCCCTGGACGCGCTAGGGCGCGCCGAGCGCACCCCGGAGGCCGAGCGCGCGTCGGCGTTTCTGGAGCGCCTCGCCGTCCTCTCTGCGCGCCATGCCGAGGCCGCCGCGTCGGGCAGCAGCACCGCGGCGATCGAGGCCGAGCTCGGCGCGCTGCTCACAGGGCACGGCCTACAGCCACCCGCGGCGCTCGATGACGGCGACACGATGGCCGAGATGGAGGAGGCGATCGAGCTCATAGGCAACGACGGCAGCGTCACAAGGCTCACCGGCGCCGACGCCGCCGAGTTTATCCGCCGCTCAGACGACATTGGCATGCGCTACGCCGAGGTGACCGGCATGGCGCCCTCCGAGTCGCAGACCGCGGCCCTCATGGCCCTAGAGGCCGAGTACGCCGCGCTGCTGGAGGAGTACGGCGCCTCGACTGCCCCGCCGGCAGAGGCGCCGCGCGAGGACCGCGTAGAGTTCACCAACTCTGCCGGCGAGGTAATCGTGCTAGAGGGCCAGCGCGCCGTGGACTTTTTGGGAATGCTCGACGACATCGCCATGCGGTATTCGGAGGCCTACGCGGCGGAGCC
>RKSK01000058.1 GCA_007570915.1 Cenarchaeum sp. | reverse complement strand
GATTTAAGTCAAGCCGCCGATCGCCGCCGCGTGGGGCGCGCAGAGGGCAGGCGAGGCGACCACCGAGAGGACGCCCTCCTGCCGGTGCGCGTCGTGCAGGCGGCATTGCGAGTCGGCGCAGAACGCCTCGCCGGTCAGCGCGTACATTGCCGCCTGCAGCGCGTACCCCTCGATCGCCGCGCGCATCCTCGCGTCGCCCTCGCGCAGGTGCTCTCCCGCGTGGGCGTCCTCGACTGCGGCCACGTCGCCGCCGCCGGCGCGGGCCTCGGCAATCTCGGCATAGTAGCGGACCGAGCGGGCCGGCCCCCAGACGGCCGACGCAGTCGAGAGGATTGACGGGTTGGAGGCCACGACGGGGCGCGCGTGGTAGCGCGCGTCGCCCTCGTCGTACGTCCCGACGAGGAGGTCCGTCACCATGATGTGCAGCGCCCCGCGCGGCGACGCGCCGGGGCCGGCTGCGCCTAGCGCGATCGCGAGGAGCTCGTGGCCGTCGTACAGCTCGAGCGCGCCGCCGCGGCGCGCGCCGCCGCGCTGCTGCCAGAACGGCCGCCGCGTGTCATGCACGCGGCACGCCTCGAGCGCGCGGCCCCGCCCGCCGGGGCGCACCGCGGCCCCGCCGGGGACCGACGAGTGGGCCACGCCGAGCGTCCCCCCCAAAAACGCCGCGAGGCGCGCGACGTCGACGCCCGCGCCGGCCTGCCAGTCGTGGACGACGATCTCTCGCACGCCCTAGCGGCCGGTCTCCTTGAGCTTTGTCGCCGTCACCTGCGCGGCCTTGCGGCCCGAAAAGAGCATCGAGCCAAACGTCGGCCCCATGCGCGCGAGGCCAAACGTCTCGGTCACGGACATTCCGGCCACGACGAGTCCCGGATACACCTCGCCCGTCTTCTCCACCACGGCGTCCTCCTCGTTTACGTGCATGGGTTTCATGCCCTTCCACTCGACGAGGCCGCGGTCCTCGAGGCGCTTGACTGCGACAGAGTCGTGGCCCGACGAGTCGATGACCATGCGCGCCTCGATCGCGACGGGGTCCACGCACGTGATGTTGCGGGGCAGGGCCGAGACGGGCATCCAGTTCACCACGACTCCCGTGACGCGCCCGTTTTTCAGCACGAGGTCGTCGAACTTTGTGAGCTGCAAAAACTTGACGCCCGCGTCGCACGCGTTGGCGATCAGCTTTGAGACGGCGTGCGGGCCGGGCGTGAGGTAGAGGCCCTCGCCGACCTGCTTGTACGGTATCCCGAGCTCCTCCCACATCTTTTGGGCCGGCGCGCGGACCGTCACGGGGTTCATCATGTAGCCGCCGAGCCAGTACCCGCCGCCGAGATAGTTGTTCTGCTCTATGACGAGGACCCTGTGGCCCATCGCGGCGAGCTCGCCGGCGGCCGTCAGGCCCGCCGGGCCGGCCCCGATTACCACGACGTCTGACTGTGCCCGCTCCATGAGGACAGAGTGGAACTCGGTCGCTATCGCGCGCGTGATCTCGGCCTCGCCGGACGGCGCGAACATTGTGGGCATGTCGCCAATCCCCTCTGCGCGCTGCATCGCGCGCGCGGGGCCGCGCGCGCGCCTTTAATACCTTCGCGGGGCCGGCGCGGCGCGGGGACGGTTATTATACAAAGGCCGCCGCGGGCCGCCCGATGGGCACGGCGGCGCCGGCGCGGCGCGGGGCGCCGGGGCGGCCGCAGGCCGAGCCCGGCGCCATACACCAGGGCGACTGCCTCGACGTCATGGCGTCGATCCCCGACGCGTCCATAGGGACCGTCGTGACCTCGCCGCCGTACAACATCAAGAACTCGACGGGCAACGGCCTCAGGGGGGGCCGCGGCAGCGGCAAGTGGCCCAACGCGGCCCTACAGGACGGCTATGCCGAGCACGGCGACGCGATGCCGCACGGCGAGTATGTCCGGTGGCAGCGCGAGTGCCTGCGCGAGATGATGCGCGCCCTAAGGGAGGACGGGGCGATATTCTACAACCACAAGTGGCGCGTGCAAGACGGGCTCATGCAGGGCCGCGAGGAGATTGTGCGCGGGCTCCCCGTGAGGCAGATAATAATATGGCAGAGGGAGGGGGGCATCAACTTTAACCCGGGGTACTTTTTGCCGACATACGAGGTCATCTACCTGATCGCAAAGCCCGAGTTCAGGCTCGTCCCCAGGGCAAACAGGATTGGCGACGTGTGGAGGCTGCCGCAGGAGCGAAACAACGCGCACCCCGCGCCCTTTCCCGTCCAGCTCGCAAAAAACTGCATAGCGTCTACCGACAACGGGATCGTCATGGACCCCTTTCTGGGGTCGGGCACCACCGCCGTGGCCGCAAGGCTGCTCGGCAGGAGCTGGATCGGGATTGAAAAGTCCCCAGAGTACTGTGAGCTTGCGAGGCGCCGCATAGAGGGCGCCTCGACGATCGACCGGGGGGAGCCCGGCGCGGTCAGGGTCGTCCCCTGGGGGCCGCGGCGCGCGCCCGGCGCGCGCGGGCCCTAGGCAGTCGCGCGCGGGCCCGTGCAAGCTTTAAAGCAGCGCGCCAGCGGCGGCGCGCGCGGTGGCGGGGCAAGGCGGCGTTCGCATGGTCTACGTCCTGCTCGACGGCGTGGGCGACCTGCCGAGCCCCGACCTCGGCGGCAGGACGCCGCTAGAGGCCGCAAGGACGCCGGCGATGGACGCAATGGCCCGAGCCGGCGCCCTCGGCGACGCGATAACCGTGGGCCGCGGGATCGCCCCAGAGTCCGACATTGCCGTCTTTAACATGCTAGGCTACACGTTTGGCCCCGAGTACCCCGGCCGCGGCGTGGTCGAGGCGATCGGGGCCGGCGTCGGCTTTGAGGACGGCGACCTTGCGCTGCGCGGCAACTTTGCGACGCTTGGCGGCGGGACCGAGATAGCCGACCGCCGCGCGGGCCGCAGCGTGGGCAGGGAGGACGCCGAGGGCATCGCGCGCGAGATAGAGGAGGGCGCGCGGCTCTCCGACGCGCGCGCGAGCGCCACGATAGCGCCCACGGTGGGGCACAGGGTCAGCGTGCGCATACGCGTCGACGGCGAGGCCCTCGGGCCTGACATCACAAACACCGACCCCGCGTACGAGCGCGTCGGCGGCATGGGCGTCGCGCGCGAGGGCGCCGGCCCGATGCGCATAGCCGAGTCCAGGGCGCTCGCGGACACGGCCGGCGCGCGCCTTGCGGCGAGGCTCGTCAACGACCTGGATCGCGAGTCGAGGAGGATAATGGCCGCAAGCGGGATAAACGCGCGGCGCAGGGCGCGCGGCGAGAAGGGCCTTGACTGCATACTCTTGCGCGACGCCGGCTGCGCGCGGCCCGACGTGCGGCCCATAGGCGAGGTCCACTCGCTCTCGTTTGCGTGCATTGTCGAGATGCCAGTCGAGGTCGGGATCGCGCAGGCCCTCGGCATGGCCCCCTACGAGGCCGGCGGGCCGGCCGACTATGCCAAAAAGGCCGACGTCGCCGCGCGCGCGCTCGGGTCCCACAACGTCGTGTACGTCCACCTAAAGGGGCCCGACGAGTTTGGCCATGACGGCGACGCGCGCGGCAAGGCGCGCAGCATCGAGGAGATTGACTCGGGGTTTTTCGCGCCGCTGCTGGGGCGGATCGGCGGCGCCGCAGTCGCCGTCTCGGCGGACCACTCGACGCCGTGCGTGGCCCGCGGCCACAGCGACGACCCCGTGCCCGTCATGGTGTCCGGGCCCATGGTCAGGCCCGACGCGGCGGCAAGGATGACAGAGGCCGAGGCGCGCGCCGGCTCGCTGGGCCGGCTCGCCGGCCACGAGGTCCTCAAGATCGCCCTGTCGATGGCCGGATCAGGAACGGCCTGACGCGCCGCGAGGAGAGCATCAGGCCCACCTCGGAGCGGACCGCGGCGATGTCAATCCCGCCGTGCGCGTCCGGCGCTGCGGCGAGCTTGCGCGCGGCGCGCGCGAGAATCGAGAGCGCGATGCCGTCCTCGGCCTTTTGGTGGTGGACTAGCGCGGCTGCTGCGAGTATGACGCCCTGGACCGTGTCGCGCTCCACGCTCGGGTTGGCGCACGCGGCCCACGCGCCCTCGAGGGCCTCGTGCGACTCCCAGAACCGCTCGGCGTTAAAGTGCGCGGCCCCCTCGGCCATGGCATCATCGCCGGCCGTCCCCTCCTCGAGCAGGCGCGAGCGCACGGGGCCGCCGATTGGCCCGAGGAGCGCCACCAGCCTGCCCACCTGCGAGCGGTCCACGCTCACGTCGAGCTCGACGTGCGACGTGGCGACCCTCGCGTCGCGGATCGTGCGGTCCAGGCCGGCGGTGAGCTCGCGCGAGCGCGCGAGGAGGGCGCGCGCCTCCGGGGGGGCGTGCCCGCGGTTCTCGAGGTGGACCATGAACCTGTCCATGCGGCGGCACGGCGGGGCGGGGGCCAATTAAGGTTTATATCCGCGCGCGCGGCGCCGCGCGCGCGTTGGCGACCGTGAGGACCGCAAGCGACGTGAAAAACGAGTTTCTCGGCAGGCGCGAGCTCGTCTGCGACTTTGAGGGGGCCGCCGGCAGGCTGCGCAGGCCAGAGGCCGTCGAGGCCGTGAGGGCCGAGCACGGCCTGGAGGGCAAGCTTGTCGTGCCCGTCAGGCTCCAAAACCACGTCGGGCGCACGCACGTGACCGGGACGTTCTTTGTCTACGAGGACGAGGCCTCCGCGAGGGCCCACATCGACCCCTCGATAATGGCGCGGATCGAAAAGTCGCTTGCCGCCAAGGAGGGCGAGGGGCAAGGCGACGAGAAGGGGGCAGAGGCCAAGGAGGCCGCCCCCGAGAAGGCCGAGGGCGAGAAGGGGGACGGGGCCAAGGAGGCCGGCGGTGACTCTGGCGGGGGCGGCAAGTGATGGGCGGAAAAAAGGGCCACAGCCCAAAGATACACACCTACTACAAGGTAGAGTCCGGCAAGGCGACCAGGCTAAAGAAGGTCTGCTCGCGGTGCGGCAAGGGCGTGTTCATGTCCGAGCACAAGGGCCGCCACACGTGCGGCAAGTGCGGCCTCACCGAGTTTGCTCAATAGCGGCGCGGCCGGAGGCGCCGCCCGCGCTCGACAATCTCGCCGACCCTCGCGAGGATCGCGGGGTCAAAGCGCACCCCCGATATGGCCTCGGCGGGCACCCTGAGCGTGTTGGAGTCGAGTGAGACGCGCGTCACCGGCAGGCCGCGCGCAATCCAGAGCGACGTGACCTTTTTCTCGAGGCGCTCGTCGACAAAGCCCTCGGGGAAGCGCCTCGTTATGTGCGAGACGAGCGTGCGGTCCTGGAAGGCCGCGCGCGCGTCGACGAGGCGCGCCGAGTCGGCGTAGGCGCCCTCAAAGAGGCTGGCCGACACCTCGTCGGAGACGATGTCCATCGTCGAGAGGCGCCTGACGAGCTCGAGGTAGTGGAGGAACTCGTGCGCGAGGATTGCGTGTATGGTCCCCTTTAGGCCATAGGCGACAAGCGGCGCGCAGACCTGTATGACCACGCGCAGCGCGCGGTCGACGACGAGGGGCACCGTGCGCGCGTAGAGTATCCCATAGGCGTGCGCGCCGGCGCCGGAGGCAAGGACGATCGACGGCTCGACATACGCGACTGGGTACGCCATGCCC
>RKSK01000180.1 GCA_007570915.1 Cenarchaeum sp. | reverse complement strand
CGTTGGCGCTGCGCGAGGCCCTCATGCGAGCCGGCGGGCTTTACGGCCTCTATGCGCGCCGCCTCGAGCGCGAGATCATGGGCGGCCCGATGCCGGCGCACATAGCGCTCATACTCGACGGCAACCGCAGGTGGGCAAGGGGCAGCCGCGCGCGAGCCGGCGGCGGCCACGGCGACGGCGCGGACACCGTCGAGCGCCTCCTTGACTGGTGCGAGGACCTCGGCGTGCGCACGGTCACGCTCTATGCGCTCTCCGTGGAGAACCTCGGGCGCGGCGACTCGGAGGTCGGCGAGCTCCTGGGCCTCATCGCCGCGCGCCTCGAAAAGCTCCTCGCGGACCCGCGGATACACCGCCGCAGGATGCGCGTGACGGGGATGGGGCGCCTCGAGCTCCTGCCCCGGCGAATAAACAGCGCGCTAGAGTCCCTTGACGGCCAGACGCGCGGGTATGACAGGCGCTTTCTCAACATTGCGCTCGCCTACGGCGGGCAGGACGAGCTCGTCGACGCGGCCAAAAAGATAGCGCGCGCGGCCGCGGCGGGCACGCTCGAGGCCTCGTCGATAGACAAGTCCGTGATCGAGTCAAACCTCTACACGTCGCACCTGCCGCAGCCGGCGCCGGACCTGGTCCTGCGCACGTCGGGCGAGCGCAGGCTGAGCGGCTTCCTCCTCTGGCAGTGCGCCTACAGCGAGCTCGTCTTTATGGACATACTCTGGCCAGAGTTCCGCAAGATAGACCTGATGCGCGCGATACGGACGTTCCAGAGCCGCGAGCGCCGCGTGGGGCGGTAGGCATGGCGCGCACGCAGCGGTCGGCAGGCGCGGTGATATTCAGGGAGGACGGCGCGCGGCGCCTCTACCTGCTGCTGCTCTACCCGACGAGCCACTGGGACTTTGTCAAGGGCAAGATCGAGGCCGGCGAGTCCGAGCTCGAGACGGTCCTGCGCGAGGCGCGCGAGGAGACGGGAATGGTGGACCTCGAGGTCCTCGCGGGCTTTCGCAGGGAGATACGCTACAACTTTGTCCACGAGGGCACGCTCATACGCAAGAGCGTCTCGTTCTTTCTCGCGCGGACGCGCACGCCGGAGGTCCGCCTCTCGCACGAGCACCGCGCGCACGCGTGGGAGCCGTACGCGCGGGCCCTGGACACCCTCACCTACGCCAACGCGCGCGGCGTCCTAGAGGCCGCCGAGGCCGCGCTGCGAGACGAGCGCGCAGACGCGCGCGGCCTCGGCCCGCGGGCTGGCCGCGCCGAGGACCGATCGGCCCACGATGTAGTATGACGCGCCTGCCTCCGCGGCGCGCCGGGCGCTCCCGCCCTGCGCGCCTATGCCCGGCGAGTATATCGGGACGCCGCGCGCGATGCGCGAGACCTCGGATATGACGCGCGGGTACGTCGCGCCCACGACGATCCCGTCGGCGCCGGCGCGCGCGGCGGCCCGCACGAAGCCGTGGTAGAGGCGGCCGCGCCGCGCCATGCGCGCCTCGTACGTCGCGCGCGCCTCCGGCGCGCTCATGTGGCCCAGCGCGATGACGCCGCGCGCGCGCGCGCGCGCCGCGCGGGCCAGGGCCCCTAGGCTCGCGGCCCCCATGACGGGGTTTGCGATGAGCGCGTCAACGCCCATGCCCCAGAGCGCCCCCGCCGCCGCGGCGTTTGTCGACGGGATGTCGTTGAGCTTTATGTCCGCTATCGCCTGCATGCCAAGCGAGTGGGCCCCGCGCGTGATCGCGCGCACGTCGGCGGCGCCCAGCGGGAGGAGCGCGTGCATGTTCAGCTTTATCGCGCACGCGCTCCCCTCGACGCGCCTCGCGGACGCAAGGATGCGCGAAACGAGCCTCGAGGGCGGCGCGGCAATGTCGGCGGCCAGGACAAGCGGGCCGGCGCGCCTTGCGGACTCGCGCATCCTAGCTTTGAAGCTGCGCATAGTCGACTAGGGGGTGCGTCTCCTTGAGGCGTATTATCTTGATGTACGAGTAGCCGTGGTCGCTAGGCGTCTCGACAAGCTCGGGGCCAGACCCGTTCGTCGTCGCGTACCGCAGGAACGGCCTCGCCGGCTCGTCGTCCATGGACACGTGGCAAAAGTACGACGGCCCGTCCTCGTTAAAGTTCATAAACACGCCGACGAGCCACCTCCCGCCGGCGGGGAACGCAAAGAGGGGAAAGGGCGGCGCGTCCTC
Source organism: Cenarchaeum sp. (assembly GCA_007570915.1). Taxonomy (GTDB): domain Archaea; phylum Thermoproteota; class Nitrososphaeria; order Nitrososphaerales; family Nitrosopumilaceae; genus JAHRAL01. Next base: position 19,504 of record RKSK01000180.1, on the reverse strand, counting down.
AAAGCCGTGGCTGAGCTTCGCGAGGCTCGAGAGGTCGTTGAGCTCGAGGGGAAAGTACTTGTCGGCCGCGCCGTTGCCGGCGCGGAGGTTGCCCGGCAGCGACTTTATGCCGACTATGGGCGAGTAGAGGACGCCCGTCTCGCTCACAGAGTCCGTTATCGAGGACTCCTCGCGCCTGCCGCGTATGCCGTAGGAGAGGTACTGCCCCCCCCTCTCGGCGGGCACATAGTATATGATGGGCCTCTCGTTGAGTATGTCCATCTGGACCGAGAGGACCTGCGCGCCCTCGTGCTCGTGCATAAAGACGGTCCGCGGCACGCGCTCTAGCGCGCAGACCATGCGCGAGAACTCGAGCTGCGAGCCCACCTCTATGTAGCGCGGCTTTGCGTCCTCGCCGGCCGCCGTCTCCGCCATGCCGCCCCGCGCCCAAACGCGGCAAATTAAACCTACCCTGCAGGCGTGGGCGCGCCTGCCCGCGCCCTCCGGTCACGCGCGGGCGCGGCGGTCCACGACGTCCTCCGGGCCCGGGCCCGTGCCCATGAGCGTGACGCTCACGCCCAGCGACGCCTCGACGCCCTCGACGAAGGCGCGGGCCTCGCGCGTGAGGCCCGCCCACGAGCGGGCCCCCGCGCAGCCGCCAAAGGCGACGTCGAGCTTTGTGATGGCCACCTGCGTGGCCCCGTTGAGCATGACTGCGCGCCTGGCCAGCTCGCAGTCAAACTCGGCGGCCCTGCGGGGCCTGCCCGTCACGGCCCCAAACTCGGCCCACCCGCGCGCCTCGGCCTCGCCGGCGCCCAGCTCGCCCCCGAGCGGGCCGGCCCCCACGCGCGTGACGTACGCCTTGAAGGCGACTATGACCTCGTCGACGCGCCTGGGCCCGAGGCCGACGTCTGCGCATATGCCGGCGGCCGTGACGTCCTTTGAGGTGACATAGGGGTATGTCCCGTGCCAGAGCGAGAGGAACGTCCCCTGCGTGCCCTCGACGAGCACGCCTGCCCCCTCGTCGAGGGCCTCGTTGACCTCGAGGGGGACGTCGCCTACCATGCCCCCCAGCGACGCCTCGTCCCCGGCCAGGCCCAGCGTGCGCATGGCCCGCTCGGCGTTGGCCGGCCCCGTGCCGGATCCCGTGCTGCCGATCCTGCCGGCCAGGTCGCCGCGCGAGTCGGCCTCGCGGTGGGCCTGCGTGATCACGCCGCACCTGCGGTCCACGACCAGCCTCGCGGAGGCCCCCAGCTCGCGCGCCTCGCGCAGCAGGACCACGGGGTCGACGAGGACCCCGGGGCCTATGGCCAGGCGCGCCTCCCTGTTCACAAACCCGCACGGGACCATGCGGACCTTGCGCGTCTGGCCCCCGTCGACTATGGTGTGGCCGGCGTTCGGGCCGGCGCCCCCCCTGGCCACGAGGCGCGGCGAGTCGTGCAAGGCCAGGTAGGACACGAGCTTTCCCTTGCCCTCGTCGCCATAAAACCCGCCTACGACCACCGTTGAGGGCAACGCGGCGGCGAGGCCGCGCGCGGGATTATTTAAGCCAAGCAGGCGCCCCGCGCGCGCGCCGCGGCCCGGCGCGCAATACATTTAACACGCCGCGCGCCCCGCGCGCGCGCCCCCCATGGCAAAAAAGGTCCTCTTTGTCGACGACGACTCGGACTTTCTCGAGTCCTCGCAGCTCATGCTCATGGACTGCGGCTATGACGTGCTCACGGCGCCCGACGGCGCGTCGGCCGTGGACGGCCACCGCAGGGAGAGGCCCGACATCACGTTCCTTGACATAAAGATGCCCGGCATGGACGGCTATGAGGCCTTTGAGCGCATACGCAAGGAGGACCCCGACGCGCGCGTCGTCTTCACGTCAAGCTATGCGCTCGACGGCCTCCGCTACAAGAGGGCAAGGTCAATGGGCCTCTGCGCGCTGCTCAACAAGCCCCTCTCGCTAAAGGACCTAGAGTCGGCCATAGGGCTGCACGCGCGCTAGGCGAGCAGGCCAGAGGCCCCTATGGCCCGGGCGCGGTCGCGATAGTGCGCGTTGGCCTCGCGCACAAACCTCGTGTACCACCCGTGCATGTCGCCGAGGGCCTCTGTGAGAAGGCGAACCCTAGCCCTTGCGCGCGCCGCCGTCGGCGTCGGGTCGTAGAGTATGTACGTATAGTACCAGTAGGAGACCTGCTCGGCGAGGTCGGCCTCGCGCATGACCTCAAAGTTCCTGTGGTACTTTAGCTGCAGGTATGACATGAGCTCGTATATGGGGCTCGTCGCGTGGCGCGGGATCGCGGGGTTGTCAAGGAGTATGCCGCGCGCGAGTATGCGCAGCTTGTACGCGCCATCGCCGAGGGCGCCCTTGAGCTCGTCCCACCTGCCAAAGACCCTCGGGACCGCGTCGGCGTACGCCGCGGCCATCCTGTCGACCTGCGCGTCGCCGAGGCCCAGCGAGTCAACGCAGTAGAGCATGCCGTGCGGCGTGAGGCGGTACCTCGCCGTGCCGCCCTCCTCCTCGGTGTAGACGAGCCCAGAGTCGCCCATTCCCGGCGAGTGCCTCCCGCGGTCGGTCCGGCCCTGCAGGATGCGCCTAAACTCCTTCTCCTTTCTCCTCGAGTGCTCGTTGTCGTTTGGAAACCTCACCTTGGCGATCTCCCACGCCGTCGAGGCGCCCCTGGCCGCGAGCGCGCCGAGTATGCGCTGCGCGTTGAGCTCCCTGGCGGTCCGCGGCCTGCCGTGCCCGTAGGCGGCCTGCGAGCGCGGCCTCGTGTAGAGCCTGTACGACAGGAGGTTGCCGTGCACGGGTGGCGCCGCCACACCGCAAGCGGGGGGTCAATCTAATATAAGTCTGGCCTGCGCGCGTGACCGCACGGCAGGGACGTGCGGGCGGGGCCATGGGCCGGCGCGGCGCCTGACCAGCAATCGCCGCCTGTCCCCGCGGCACGCCTTGCCGTGCGAAGGCTTATTGGCGCGCCGGCGCGCCGCGCCGCGCCGTGGCGCCGCAGGACACGCGATCAAAGAGCCTCACGGAGGCCCTCGTCAACACGTTTGGCGGGTATCCCGTGGGGTACGCCGTGGGCATTGCGGTCCTGCCGGCGACTACGGGCTGGATGCAGGAGGACCCGCTCGTGGCCAACGCCGCCGTCACGGCCGTCTTTGCGGCCGCCTCGTTCGTTCGCCTCTACGTGCTGCGGCGCGTCTTTGAGAGGCTCGGCTATGACGACAATGTCGTGCGCCTCGCGGCCCGCGCGTGGCGCCTCCTGCGCGCTAGGACCAGAGGCGCTCCCTGAACGTGAGCGTCTTGTTTAGGGCAAAGTTGCCCAGCGACGCGGCGGCGACGGCGAGCACTAGCGCGCCGGCGTGCGGCATGGAGTAGTGCTCTACTAGCATGTAGACGGCCCCGAGCTGGACTGCGGCGCCGAGCGAGCTTATTGCCGCAAAGCGCGCCCCCTGCGAGAGCGTCCTGCGCGCGCCAAAGTCGACGTCCTCAAACGTCCACCTCTTGTTTAGGACAAAGTTTGTCGCCACGGACGCCGCAATGCCGGCGATGTTGGCGTGTATGTACCAGAGGCCGCCGCCGCCGGCAAAGAGCATAGAGACGAGCCAGTTGACGCCAAGGCCCAGCGCGCCGACGGTGTAAAAGCGGGCCGCCTTTGAGGCAAACCTCACGGACGCGCGCCTCTCGCGCCTCCGCGCGCCGCCGCGGTACAGCCTCCACACTGACCGCGCATAGTCGATGACGGTCCGCGCGCCGAGCTTGCTAGAGCCGGCGGCCCTGTCGGTGAACGTGTAGGGTATCTCCTTTATGCGCGCGCCGCGCGCCTTGACGAGGACCTCGAGGAGGAGCTTGTAGCCTATCGCGTCAAGGTCGAGGCCGCGGACCACGCTGCGGCGAAACGCGAAAAACCCCGACATTGGGTCGGACTGCTCGACGCCGAGGCCCACCCTGGCGATCGCAGTCGCGGCCCTGCTCGCGATGCGCCGCCTGAGGGGCCACCCGACGACGCCCCCGCCGCCCATGTACCTCGAGGCCACGACAATGTCGCACTGGTGGCGCAGGGCCTCGAGCATCCTGGGTATGACCTGCGGCGGGTGCGAAAAGTCGCTGTCCATGACGACGATGACGCTGCCGGCGGCGCGCCGGACGCCGTGGAGTATGGCCGAGCTCAGGCCGGCCTTTTTCTGGCGCCTCTGGACGATGTCCACGCTGTACCCCTCGGCCTGCCCCTCGGCGCGCATGTACTCCCTGACGATCCCAGCGGTCCCGTCCGGCGAGCCGTCGTCGACGACTATGGCCTCGACGCGCGCGACCCTCGAGACGTGCTCGCGTATGGAGCGCAGCATGTTGAGTATGTTGGGCGCCTCGTTGTACGTGGGTATGATTATCGAGACCTGCGCCCCCTCTTGCCGGCCCATCGCGCGCGGCGCGGGGGGGATTGCTTATTAGTTTTATAGGCGGGCCGGGCCCCGCGCTAGGCGCGCGGAAAGGCGACCTCGGCGCGTATGGCCCCGGCGAGGTCCTCGGCGCGCACGCGCTCCTGGGCCATCGTGTCGCGCCTCCTCAGCGTCACGGTCCCGTCCTCGAGCGTCTGGTGGTCCACGGTAACGGCCAGCGGCGCGCCGGCCTCGTCGAGCCTGCGGTAGCGCCGGCCGATGGCGCCGGAGTGGTCCAGGAAGGCCGAGTGCTCCTCGCGCAGCGAGCGGTATATCTCCTCGGCCCTCTCGGCGAGGCCGTCCTTTTTCACAAGCGAGAGCACGCCGACCTGGACGGGGGCCATGTGGGGCCTCAGCGAGAGGACGGTCCGGTCGTTCTCGGCGTCCTCGCGCAGCGCGTGCTCCAGGACCGTGTAAAGGCTGCGGTCGATCCCCATGGACATCTCAAAGACGTGCGGGAGGACCTTCTCGTCGCCGTCCATGACCTCGAACTTTTCGCCGGACCTCCTGGCGTGGCCCGCGTCGTCAAGCCTGTTTGGGTTGCAGAAGACCTCGATCTCGGCCTGGTAAAACTCGCGCAGGCGCAGGAGGCTCTGGCGCGGGGCGATCTCGTTGCGAAAGCTCTTGCCGACCTGCGCTATCCCGAGCGGGAGCCGGCCGCGCATCGTCTTGTATATGCGCGGAAAGTCGACAAATATCGACTGGCACGTCTCCGGGCGCAGGTACGCCGGCTCGGCGCCGGGGCCGACGCCGAGGCCAAACATCATGTTAAACCTGCGCGAGGGGCCCAGCGCCCCGCCGCAGCCGGGGCACGCCACGCCCCTGGCCGCCACGGCGGCGTCGATCTCCGCCGGCGTCGAGCCCTCGTGGACGGCCTCGCCGCCCCCGAGGAGCTTGTCGGCCCTGTACGTCGCCGAGCACCTCGTGCACTGTATGACGGGGTCTGTGAACCCTGCCAGGTGGCCGGACGCCTCAAAGACAGACGGCGGCATGACCTGCGCGCCGTCTATCTCCATCATGCGCGCGCGCCTGACGAGCGACCTGCGCCAGAGCTCGACAAACCTCGCCTTGAGGCCCACGCCGTTGGGCCCGTACTCCCAAAAGCCGGCCTGCGCGTCGGCGTACGGCCCGCCGCTCGGAAAGTAAAAGCCGCGCTCGAGGGCCAGGTTCATCACCCTGTCATAGCGCGTCGCGCCCTTGGCCGCGGCGCTACTCAAGGGACTTTGCCACCCTCACGTTCTCGTGGTCGTCGCGGACCGAGTCTATCGGCGTCTCTAGTATTATGGGGACGTGGCGCCTCGCGGCCAGCCTGACGGCCGCGCGCATCCCCGCCTTGCCTATCTCGCCGAGGCCGATGTGGTGGTGCCTGTCGAGGTTTGAGCCCAGGCCGGCCTTTGCGTCGTTTAGGTGGAGCACCTTGAGGGCGTCCGGGCCGGCGTTCTCGTCGAGCACGCCAAAGGCGTCGCGCACGCCCTTTTCGGTCCGCAGGTCGTACCCGTAGGCGAACGCGTGGCACGTGTCGATGCAGACGCCAAACCTGCCGGCCGGCTCGAGCTGGCCGAGTATCCCGCCGAGCTGCACAAAGTCCGAGCCGACGGAGTTTTTCTGGCCCGCGGTGTTCTCCAGCAGTATCGTGACGCCGTTCTTGACGGCGGCGGCCCTCTTGTAGGCCGCGACGAGCCTCTTGATGCCGGCCTCCTCGCCGGCCCCGAGGTGGCTCCCGAGGTGCGTGACGAGGTAGGGTATGCCAAGCTTTCCGCACCTCCTCACCTCCTCGACCAGGGACGCGACTGACTTTGCGTGGCCGTCGGGCTTTGTGGAGGAGAGGTTTGGGAGGTAGGGCATGTGCGCGCACGTGTGCTCGGCGCTGATCCCCGAGGACTCGAGGCCGGACCGGTACGTCCTTATCGAGTCGGCGTCGAGGTCCTTTGCGGCCCACCCGCGGGGGTTGCGCGTGAAGACCTGGAAGGCCCCGCACGAGCGCTCGGCGGCGTAGCCGGGCGCGTTGCCGATGCCGCCGGCTATGGACACGTGGCAGCCTATCTGGGCCATTCCCGCGCGCGCGGCCGGCCTGTGCCCACTTAAAGGTGCGCCCCCGCGAGGCTCAAATTATATACTGCCGCCCCGCGCGCGGCGCCATGGAGGGCATCGGCCGCCTAGAGTGCGCAAGGTACCCGTTCCTGGCCAACGCCGGCGAGTACATTGCCGACAAGGGGTTTACGATCGAGGCGTTCGGCACGGATCCGGACCTCGTGCCGTTCATAGAGCTGGCAATGAGGCGCATCGAGGCAGCCGCCTCGGGCCTCGTCTACTCGTCGGGTCTTGACGCCGGGGACGCGAGCGAGCAGTCAGTCGACAGGGAGGTCTTTTCGTTCGTCGTGGCCACGGTCCTCCTGCGCGCGGCCGGCGCGAGGTCGCTCGTGCGCAGGTTTGCGCTCTCCGAGTCGCGCCGCGCCGAGAGGTTCCTAGAGAGGAGCCTGGCGCGCGAGTCGCGCGAGAGGGACATGCCCGCCAGGCTGCTAGAGGGCCTCTTTTCGGTCCGCGTGCGGAGGGCCGACTATGGGTACGGCGTGCCCGTGGCAAGCTATGTCCGCCGCTCGGTCAACTTTCACGAGCGCGAGTGGAAGCTCGTAAACAGGGACGTCCACGCCGGCCTCGTGCGCCTGACTGCGCACCAGGTCGTCCGCCTCGTCAGGCAGGAGCTCGCCGACCACATCGCCGAGCGCATACGCCAGAGCCCGACGCCGCCAACCCTGCCGAACTTTGAGCCCCACGTGGCCAGGATAAGGGGGCTCTCCGAGTCGCTCGAGCCGAAATATGCAGAGGTGACCGGCGAGCACCCGCCGTGCGTCAAGCACGCGATGGCGGTCCTCGAGCGCGGCGAGAACCTGCCGCACTCTGGCAGGTTCATGCTCGCGACGTTCCTGCTCGGGCGCGGCTGGGACGTCGGGAGGATCGCGCCGCTCTTCAAGGGAGCGCCGGACTATAACGAAAAGACGACGCTCTACCAGCTCAACAACATCTCCGGCGCCGGCGGCGGCACGCGCTACTCCTGCCCGCTCTGCGACAAGCTAGAGTCGCAAGGCCTCTGCCACCGGACCGCCGAGTGCGAGGGCATCATCAGCCCGATGCAGTTTGGCCGGAGGCGCGAGGCGTGAGCGGGGACGACGAGGCCCTCCTGCGCGGCGCGATAAAGGAGTACTATATCGAGAGCCGCGAGCACGTCGTCGTGCCGGACCAGATCGCCTCGCGCGAGTTTGGCTACCAAAAGCTCGGCTATGACGGCATGATACGACACCAGTCGCTGCCCGACGAGGGCGCGCTGCGCGTCCTCCTCTCCCGGGAGGCCCCGACCGACGTCTACTGCTCCAACGCGCGCTACCTGTTCCCGTCAATGCCCATGAAGGAGAAGGAGTGGCAGGGCGCGGACCTGATATTCGACATTGACGCCAAGGACCTCGACATGCCGTGCCGCGAGGGCCACAGCGTCGCAGTCTGCTCAGAGTGCTCGCGCGTCTCGCCGGCCGGCGGGCCGTGCGCGGCATGCTCGTCGTCCAAGGTGTCATTGCGCTCCCTGCCGTGCCAAAAGTGCATCAAGGCCGCGCACGACGAGACCGAAAAGCTGAAGTCCATACTCTGCGGGGACCTCGGCGTGGATCCCGCGTCGATCACGGTCTACTTTTCCGGAAACGAGGGGTACCACACGCACGTGCGCGCCGCAGACCTTGACGGCCTGGGCTCGCGAGAGCGCCGCGAGCTCGCCGACTATGTCATGTTTCGCGGCGCGGTCGCCGAGGCGTACGGCGTGCCGCGGCAGGGCGCAAAGAGGCGCGACCTGCCGGCCAGGGGCGAGCGCGGCTGGCGGGGCCGGCTCGCCGCCGGCCTCGGGGCCGAGGCCCTCAAGAAGGCGGCCGCCGGCGGCCGCGACAGGTACCAGGGGGCGCTAGAGGCCGCCTCGGCGGCCGTCGGGGCCCGCATCGACCCGCAGGTGACCGGCGACATTCACCGCATATTCAGGATGCCCGGCTCGCTCAACGGCAAGAGCGGCCTCTCAAAGGTGCGGGCCGGCCCCTCGCCGGCCGGCATATACGCCGAGTCGTGCCTCCTCGCAGACCGCCCCGTCGAGGTCTTGGCAGAGTGCCCGCACCGCTTCTCGGTGGGGAGGAGGAGGTCGCTAGGGCCCTACTCGCGCGAGCGCGCCACGGTCCCGCTCTACGCGGCCGTGTACATGGTCTGCAAGGGCGTCGCGACGGCCGCCGCGGGCGCCGGCGGGCAAGGGGTTAATTAGGCGCCCCGGGGCCGGGGGGCGCAGGCCTTGTATAGCGAGTCCACGCAGAGCGCGCCGCCCCCCAACGCCGGCAGGTACGTCCGCTGGGGGGTCATAGCCGCCCTGGCCGTCGCCGGCTTTCTCATAATCGGCAACCAGGGCGTAAACCTCTCGATGAACGTGACCGAGTTCGGCGACAAGTTCACAAAGCCGCTCACCTACTCGCTCGTCTCGGGCGTCATACTCGCGGCGATCGCGCTCGTCCGCGTCAACGCCGCCTCGCGCAAGTCGATATTCTGGTACCTCCTCGGGACCGCCATACTCGCGATCACGCGCGGCGGGCGCGAGCCGCTCTCAAAGGGCATGAAGGCGTACGCCGACCACCGCCTCGGCGGCGTCCAGTTTGCCATGTGGCAGCTCACAAAGGTCCTGCTCCTCGGGTCGTTCTTTGTCAACATCATGTTTGGCTTTGCGGCGACCGAGTTCCTCGAGGGCAACACGCTCGGCATAGAGAGCGTGCCGTCGATATTCTCGCTGCCCTTCGTCACGCCGCCGACTGACAGCGGCTACGCGACCGAGCGCGTCATACCCATGATACCCTCGCTCGTCCTGCTCCTGCCGGCCCTCCTCGGGGCCGTGGGCCTGCGCCTCGCGCTATATGTCGGGATACACACGATACTGCGCGTCGCGACGTCGTACATACTCGACCTCAACGCCGGCAAGCCGCGCTACCTGAGCTATGTCTCGAGCTTTGAGGCGGTCCTTGCCGTGGGCATACTCTGGACGGGCCTAAACATGTTCTTCACGAGCGAGCTCGACTATAACACGCGCTACGCGATAGCGGCGATACTCGCCATAGGCGTCGCGTTTGCGGCGTTCTCGGCCGTCGACCGCGTCAGGTCGCGCGTCCTCACGCACATACTGCGCCGCGACGTCTATGTGAGGTTCCTCACGGTGATCGCGATACTCATCATCGCCGTGTCAATCATGTCCGTGAACAACAGCATCGCCGACGCGCGCAAGATAGAGTACCTCGGGCCGTACACGGCCCAGGAGATCGGCGTCAACCGCCACCTCGGCGAGCTCGACGCCGTCTCGGAGAACACGCACGACATCGACCTCGAGACCGTCTCGCCCAACAACATCGAGTCGTACGTCGAGTCAAACGCCGACGTGCTGGGGACCGTGCGCGTGTGGGACTGGGAGGCCGCGTTCGCCAAGCTAAAGCCCGAGATCGGCCTCATACCCTACGTCGACTTTGAGGACAATGACATACTGCGCTTCAACAACACGCTCTACTGGACCGCGTCGATGAAGCCGATACTCCCCTCGTCAGTCACGCTAGAGAACCGCTGGTACAACGAGCACCTCGTATACACGCACGTGCCAAACGGCTTCCTCGCGCTCGGCGCGACTGACGGCAACATCGAGGACAGCAGCAGGCTCTTTGAGCAGCGCGCGATCTACTACGGCGAGGGGGGCCTCCTAGACGAGACGTGGTCGGCGTACCCCGAGTCGCGCGGCGACACGAGCGCCGAGATCGGCGGCACGTTCTACGCCGGGGCCGGCGGCCTGAGCGTCGCGCCGCCGGTGAGCTGGATATTCGAGCCCAACTTTTTGCTCTCGTTTCCGGCCGAGGCGGTCCACGTCATGCGCTACAAGGACATCGTCGACCGCATGCAGGTCCTCTACCCCTACTTTCTCTACACGCTCTTCGGCAAGGAGATAGACTCGATACCCGTGACCGACGGCGAGTCGTCGTACTGGCTCATGCCGCTCATAGTCGGCTTTGACGCGCGCGACGTGCCGTGGTCGGCCGGCAACCCCTACCTGCGCCTCGTCGGCTACGCGCTGATCGACACGTACAACGGCGACATCAGGCTGCTGCGCACGGGCGACGACTTTTTCACCGAGATGTTCGTGAGCCAGTACGCCGCCGACTTTGAGCCCATACCCGACTGGCTCACCGAGCAGACGCGCTACCCCGTCGAGCTCTTTAACTGGAAGACAAACATGTACAACATCTACCACGTGACCGACGTCGAGACGTTCATCCAGGCAAACCAGTTCTACGAGGTGCCCACGGGCCTTGACACGTACTATATCCAGGCAAAGCCGCCGGGCTTTGAGCGCCCCGAGTTCGTCGGCCTCCTCTCCCTCGAGCTGCGCGGCTCGCAGGGCCGCAACCTCGCCGGCTACATGGTCGTCGAGAACGACCTGCCGCGCCTCGGCCAGATGCAGTTCTACGAGGTCCCGCTCAACTCGACGACAAAGCTGATAGGGCCCACGGCGGTCCGCGAGGCCCTCGACCGCGACCCCGACTTTGCGCAGCTAAAGACGCTCCTGCGCAACCCGCGCGTCGGCGACAACATACTCTACAGGGTCGGCGACCACGACACGTACTTTATCCCGGTCTACACGGCCGGCGCGGGGGGCGTCGTCGCGCAGCTCGGCACGATTGCGGCAGTCGGCGCAGAGTTTACCGGCGAGTACTATGTGGGGCTCGGCGACACGCAGGAGGAGGCCTTTGCGGCGTACCTCTCAAAGCTCGCGCGCGTCTCGCCGGCCTCGGCCGGCGAGGACGAGCGCGTCCTCTCGCGCGAGGCCCGCGTCGCGGCGATCGAGGCCCTCTTTGAGGGCCAGGGGGCCGGCATCGTGCGACCCGCCTCGATACAGGCGTCGCTCTCCTTTGAGGAGGCGCGCGCGTACTTTTACAGCGCGGGCGAGGAGGGCGAGGCGGCCGCGGCGGTTCTCGGGTTTATCGACTCGTTCATATCGCCGTCTGACCGAATCGTCGCCTGGGAGGGCGAGGACGACACGGTGAGCTATGGCACGATCACCTCGCGCGAGGGGATCACCGAGCTCCGCTACATCACGGTAGAGGTAGGCGCCTAGCGCGCCGGCGCCAATGCTGCTGCTCGACAACGGCTCGGCGTACTCGGACGAGCTAGAGTCGCGCCTGGCCTCGCTCGGCGCCGCGCCCGAGCGTGTCGTGCCGCGCAGGCTCGGGGCCACGTCCCTCGCGGACCATGCGTCCTTTGTCCTCTCGGGGCGCGCCGCGCCGGACCGCCTCTCCAACGTGGCCAACGCGCGCGTCATCTCGCACGCGCGCCGCGCCGGCGCGCCGCTCATGGGCGTCTGCTATGGGGCCGAGATGCTCGCGCTCTGCGCCGGCGGGTCGCTGCGCCGCATGGCCTCGCCGCGCCGCGGCATGCGCACGGTCCGCGTGCGCCTCGCCGGCGCGCGCGGGTGGGAGCTCGAGGCCTATGAGAGCCACGCCTACGAGATCGCGCGCCTGCCGGCGTCCATGGAGTCCCTTGCCGGCTCGGGCGAGTGCGCCCACGAGATCGTCCACGTGTCCGGCACGCGCATCTACGGGACCCAGTTCCACCCCGAGATGTCCGATGACGGCGCCGCGCTCTTGGGGGCGTTCGTGCGCATGGCCGCGGGCGCCCAGGTACCAAAGCATACTTTATACGACGGTATATTTGACCGCCCCGCATGAGGGCCAGACAGCGCGCGCCGCCGGTGGGCTTTGGGCGCCAATGCCTCAGGCAGGCCAGGGCGGCCCAGCGCATGCGCGACATGCTCGCCGGCATGGCCGGCAGGATTGCGGGGCACTCCTCGCGATTCGCCGAGGACGGCCCCTGGGAGGCCATTCGGGCCGCGTGCGGGGAGGGCACGTTTGGCGGCCTGGCGTCCAGGGTGGGCCTTGACCCCGCGACGGCCACGGCCAGGGAGGTCTTTTTGGAGGCCCTCTCCACGGTTGCCACGTACGCCACGGCGTGGGGAATCGTGCTGCGCTTCTCGGAGGGCTCCGACCGCGAGATGTTCCTGGACGCATGGCGTATGGAGTGCGACGTGAACGGCATGGCGCGCCAGATGTTCCTTGACGCCGCGTACTTTTACCGCGGCGAGTCCGTCGCGGAGACGGTCGGGGTAGGTGACAGAAGCGTCGGCCCGTCACTGTACCGCTCGTTTGTGTCGTTGTCGTCTAACCCAATGATTGCCATAGAGTTTGCTTTTGCCACCCACGTCAAGTCATCAAAGCCTACCGTAGTGCTGGTTATAGACGCCCACGAAGCCAAGGCGGTCGGCATCGTCCCTGCGACCTATTCGCTGGCGTCCGGCGTGCTAGACTTGCAGAGGAGCGAGGAGAGCGTCGACAGGACGTTTCCGCTTGGGCTCGCCCACGAGGTTCAGGCCCATTTCCACGACCGGTGGCCACACGGCTCCGAGGGGGCAATGGTGGCCATTATCACCATATCTTCGCCGACGACAGAGGAGCGCCACGGGCTTGCCAGTATAGGCTTGCCCATTATGGATTATGCCGACATCTTTTCACAAAGACTGTGACCAGGTGATCATGCGCGGTGTCACTTGCCGCACCCCGCTTGGCACCCATAGTCGCTTATTGACGGCGAGTTGGCGCGCCACGCGCCACGTTTGAATCCTCCCGGCTCTTCTTTGGGTACCTCAAGCGTGATTTCTACGGATGGGTTATATATGGCTCCCCGGGGCGCCTCCCCCGTGGGGACGCTAGAGGGGCGCATTGCCAAGATCACGCGCGCGATCGAGGAGGCAAAGCACAGCAAGCCAGCCCCACTGTCTGGCGAGACATTTCCGGTTGGCGTGGGAAGCAGCATTGAGGACATGGATCGTGTATACGTGGAGGCTACCCTGCAAATCGCATGCCCTGTGAGCGTGCGCTACCTGTACCACTACCTCCACGTGTCCATGGTTAGCGTGCGCGACTTTGAGGCCGCGTGCGCCCACTTTGGGCTGCGCGGCGTCATCAGGGACATAACGCGCGAGGAGGTTGACGAAGAGGTTCGCGCGCGCGCGGAGCGAGGAGACGAGCCGTCGACCGGCTACCTGCCGATGAGCCTGGACGAGCAATTTCCGCGCGGCGAGGCCGACGCGCGGATCGCCATTATTGCCAGGCGCATAGCCGAGGCGAAGGCAAGGGCGGTTCCGGCGGCGGCGCCCGCCGCATAAGCCCCCGCGGCCGCGGCGCGCAAGTTATGTGCAAGCGGCCTGCCGCGTCCTCCCCGTGGGGGGCCTCGAGGAGCAGATCACCAAGTACTCGCGCGATCTAGGAGGCAAGGCGCCGCAAGCCGGTTTCGCCCACGGGCGAGACGTTCCACGCGGGCCAGGGGTCGCACTGTGGACACGGACCGCGCCCACGTGGGGGCCATCCTGTAAGGCGCGTGCCCGATGGGCGCGGGCTGCCTGTGCCACCACCTCTACGTGTCCATGGTGAACGTGCGCGACTTTGAGGCCGCGTGCGACCACATTGGGCTGCGCGGCGCCATTAAAGACATCTCGCGCGAGGAGGTGGCCGGGGAGGTGCGCGCGCGCGGAGCGCGGGGCAGAGCCGTCGGCCGGCCTGCTGCCGACGGCGCTGGACGAGCGCTTTCCGCGCGACGAGGCAGACGCGCGGATCGCCATCGTCGCAAGGCGCATCGCCGGGGCGAAGGCCGCCCATGCCGCGGCGCGGGCGCGCGGCGCGGCCTGATCGGTTTTAATAGCTCGCGCGCGCCGCGCCGCGCCGTGTCAGCCGGCGCGCGCGACCTAGAGGTCCCGCAGGTCCGCGAGGAGAACATATGCCTGCCGCTCTCGGTCAACGCCGTCTGCAGGTACTGGGGCGTCGAGATACCCATGGGCGAGGCCCGCAAGATCGCCACGCGGTACGCCGGCGCGCGCGGGAGCATACTCATCGAGGGCATCTGCCTCGCCGAGGCCCACGGCCTCTCGTGCTCCATACACCACTCGTCGATGGCCGCGCTGCGGCAGCACATAGATGCCGGCGTGCCGCCGATTGTCATACTGCCCGGCCTGCGCGACACGGTCCAGCACGCCTCGGTGATCTCCGGCTATGACGACACGGAGGGGACAATCCTCCACTACATCCCCGAGGCCGCCGGCGAGGGCGAGTTCCAGCTCGGAGCAATCCCGCAGTCACAGTTCGCCGAGATGTGGGGCGAGGACGGGATGCTCTTGATAGCCATCGCGCCGCCGGACATAGCCGCGTCGCTCAGGCTCGGCGACGAGGCCAAGGCGCGGTCCTGCCGCCTGTGCTTTGAGGCCGAGAGGCTCAGCCTGCAGTCGCGCCCCGAAGAGGCGACCAGGATGCTCGAGGAGGCGATTGCGCTAGACGCGTCCAACTCTACGGCCCACTCGCTGCTCGGCGGCATGCTAAACGCCGCCGGCAGCGCCGCGTGCGTGGCCCACTATGGGCGCGCGCTGGAGACAAACCCGCGCTGCTACCTCGCGCACCGCGGCCTGGGCAACCACTACCTCAAGGCCGGCGACCACGCGGGGGCCGAGCGCAGCTACACCGCGGCCATCGCGATCAACGCCACGCGCTTTGGGCCGATCCACAAAAACCGCGGGATCGCCAGGCTCGAGCTCGGCGACAGGGAGGGCGCAAGGGCCGATCTCGAGGAGTACCTGCGCCAGGTCCCCTCGGCGCCGGACAGGCGCGACATACGCAAGGCGATCTCGGAGATCTAGGCCACGCTAATATTGGGCGGGCCGGCGCGCGCGCGCCGTGATCAGGGCACGCTGCCCCGAGTGCGGCGGGGACGCCGAGATGGACGACGGCGCGACGCGGGTCGAGTGCGCGTGCGGCTACTCGTCTGGATATGACGAGTACATCGAGTCGATGAGGGGCCGCGCGCAGGACATCTCGTCAGACTACGTTCCCGACAGGCCGGGCCTCTAGGCGCCGCGCTCACGCCGCCGCGGGGCACGCCCGCGCCATGGCGCCCCTCGCGCGGGCGCGCGCGAGCGCAACGGCGCGATCGACGGCCTCGTGGTCCACGCGGCGCACCCTCCACGGCAGGTCTGGCAGCGGTCCGCCGTCAGGGCATCGCGCCCGGTAGTGACCCATGTTCACGCCCGCCCACTCGGACGCCCCAGCCGCCAGGAGGAGAAACTTCCCATACCCGATGCCCTCTAGGATCGCGGCCGCAAAGGGTTCGCGCCCTCCCGCGCCCCCGCGCCTGACAATCCCGCACAGCCGCCTGATTGCCGCCTCGTTTGCCAGGACATCGGCCACCACGCCGTCAGCGGCGCCGCCTCCAGCGGCTGCGCTGATCCCGCGATATGTATCCAGGAACGACTCGAGATCCAGCGCCATGTGGCGCAGGTTCCACGACATCCTCTGCGCAAGTATCTCCATCCCAATCTTCGAGACGCCCCGGTAGCCCTCTTGCATTCTGTGCATGTTCCTCTGCGAGCCAATGTCGGCATAGATGCCCCACCGAATCCTTGCAAGCCTAGCAAGCAGAGGGAGTGCGGCCTCCCCGGCGCGCTCTATGCGCATGCAGCGGATCGGCCTCTCCCCCACGCGCTCCGGAATGCCCCTGAAAAACGCTTCGGGATCGCCGATCCCCTCAACATGGCCTCCCTGCGCGGCCTTGCCAAGCGCGCCAAGAAACTCGTCCGGCATTGCGTGCATTGTGCCGTCTATGGCCGTGTTGACCAGTCCCGCGCAGGCCAGCATCTCGCTCTCTGGAGACATGCCCCTCTCGTCAAGCGGGCCTGCGTTGCCGGCCCCGTCGCCGTCCGCGCGCCCCCGGTCCGCCATGGCGCGCGCGCGCGCCGCCATCCTTGACGCCTCTTACCCGCGCCGCCTATGAGCTAGCAACCCTGATCGCAAGTGGGCGCCCCCGCCGCCCCCCACGATCTTTGCGATCAAAAATGCTTATCTACTTGCCTCTGTGAGCCTGACTAATGAAGCCGCTTGAAAAAACCAAACACGGCGCGATCAAGGGTGCATGGCGTGCCTGCTAACGACTCTGCCCGCAGACTTGCAGCAGTCAATGTCATAATGGATCTAATCTTGAGGATTAGCTACATCGACCACAAGACGGAAGAATATGTTGTGGCATGCTCCTATGATCCCATTAACGATCTGCCAGATGGCGGGAAGGCCATACAAATTCAAAAGTACCGCGAAATGCGCCCCGCAGAGCGCAAAAAACTGGCAAGGATACACATGGCGATATTCTTGGGCGACTATGACCTTAGGGCCGCCCGCCAAGCTCGCAACAGCATGGCGCACAACATCGACACAATTACGGGGCGGACTGCGACTGGAGCATATGTTCCGGCCGCCGAGCACAGCATTGAGGACATCATGGCCGCCCGCGATGCGGCAGATCGTTACATACAAAGGACGTGGCGGCATTTTATGGCCAACCCGCGTTATCGGAAATGGCAGGAAAACCGCCCTGCCACGGACGTGCGCCCGTTCCCTGGGAGATAGGCGCCGCGCAGCGGCGTGGCCGCCTTCCGCCCAACGACCCCTCACCAAAAGCTCCCCTTGTCCGAGCAGTCAAGGTGCGCGCCACAGTTGCGGCAAAACAGGTGGCAGGCCTGCATCCTGGCCATCTCTGCCGAACAGCGCGGGCATGGCGTGGCGTCCGTGGAGCCTATCCCCGCCGCTCCCCCGCCGTGCCCGCGCGCACGCCGCAGGCGCCGGCGTGGGGGTATTTACCCGCTGCGGCGCCAGGGCGCACAGCGTCGGCTTGCTGGGCGCGGGCGCCCCAGAATGGCCTATTAGGCACAGCGCCTGCGCGCCGCCCCAAGGCGGCCGGCCTGAGCGCTGCCCCAGGGGCGGCAGCCGTCGCCGTAATGGCGGCCCTGCCGTTCCCGCACCCTCCGCGCCCCCTGGCACGATCCCGCGCCCGGGACCTTCCCCGCCGCGCCCGGCGCCCCGAACGTTTTAAATCGCGCGCGGCCCGCGCGCGCGCCCGTGGCGGCGCAGGCGCGCACGGCGGCAAGGGAGCGCAAGACGGCCGAGACGGAGATCTCCGTGGAGGTCAACATTGACGGGGCCGGCGAGGCCGACGTGAGGACCGGCGGCGCGTTCCTCGACCACCTCGTCGCCTCGTTTGCAAAGCACTCGATGGTCGACGTCAGGCTCGCGGCGTCCTCGCTTGACGGCATCGCGCACCACCTAACCGAGGACACGGCGATAGCCCTCGGCGAGGCCATCGACGCGGCCCTCGGCGAGCGCTCGGGGATCGCGCGCTTTGGGTCCGCGTCGGCGCCGATGGACGAGGCGCTTGCGAGCTCCGCCGTGGACCTCGTGCGCAGGCAGCACTCGCACGTCTCGCTGGGCCTGGGCGGCGGCGACGTCGAGGGGATGCCGCGCGAGGACCTCGAGCACTTTTTCGGCTCGCTGCTAAAGAGCATGGCGTGCTGCGCGCACGTCGACGTGGCCCGCGGCTCAAACGACCACCACAGGGCCGAGGCGGCGATAAAGTCGCTTGCGCTCTCGCTCCGCCATGCGGCCGCGCGCGACGCGAGGCGGGAGGGCCCGCCGAGCTCAAAGGGCGCGATGTGACGATGAGGGTCGCGGTCCTCGACTATGGCGCGGGCAACCTGTTCAGCATACGCCACGCGCTAGAGCGGGCCGGCGCGGCCGTCGAGACCGTCACCGCGCCGGGCCGCGCCGGCTCGCACGACGCGATCGTCCTGCCGGGCGTGGGCAGCTTTGACCCCGCGATGCGCAAGATGAGCGCGCCTGCCCTAAGAGAGTGGGCCGCCGGCGCGCCCGTCCTAGGCATATGCCTGGGCATGGAGGCGTTCTTTGAGCGCAGCGAGGAGGGCGAGCTCGCCGGCCTCGGCGTCATGCGCGGCGAGGTCGTCGCCCTGCCGCGAAACCTCAAGGTCCCGCACATGGGCTGGAACAGCCTCGAGCTCACGGGCGACTCTGTCCTCACGGACGGCGTCGAGGACGGGGCGTGGGCCTACTTTGTCCACTCGTACATGGCGCGCCCCGCCGACGCGTCAGTCGTCGCCGCCGAGGCCGACTATGGCGCGCGCATACCGGCGATAGTGCAGAGCGGCGAGTATGTCGGGACGCAGTTCCACCCCGAAAAGTCCGGCGCGGCCGGCCGCGCGATGATTGCCAACTTTTTGGGGGCGTGCCGCAGGTGATAGTCGTGCCGGCCATCGACATCATGGGCGGCTCGGTCGTGAGGCTGCGCAGGGGCGACCCGTCGCAGAGGACCGTCTACGGCGACGACCCCGCCGCGTTTGCGAGGCGCTGGGAGTCCGAGGGGGCGGACATGCTGCACGTCGTCGACCTCGACGCGACGCTCGGGAGGGGGTCAAACTCGGGGGCCATAGCGCGCCTCGCCGCCGGCTCTCGCGTGCCCGTCGAGGTCGCCGGCGGCCTGCGCGACGCGCGGTCCGCGATTGAGGCAGCCGGCGAGCGCAACCGCGTGGTCCTCGGGACCATGGCCCTCGCCGACCGCGGCTCGCTCCTCTCCGTGCGCGACGCGCTCGGGGCCGCGCGGACAGTCGTCTCGCTGGACCACCGCGCCGGCGCGGTCCTCGTGCGCGGCTGGACCGCGGGCGCCGGGACGGCCCTCGCCGAGGCGATGGACTCGCTAATCGCCGACGGGATCACGGAGTTCATGGTGACCGACGTCGACCGCGACGGCATGATGGCCGGCCCCGAGCTGGACCTCCTCGCCGAGGCGTGCTCGCGGCCCGCGCGCGTGATCGCCAGCGGCGGGATCTCCTCGGCCGCCGACGTCGCCGCGGTCCGCGCGCGCGGCGCGCACGGGGCCATACTCGGGCGCGCGATATACGACGGCCGCCTCGGCGTGCGCGAGGCCAGGGGGGCCGCATGCCCCTGACGCGGCGCGTCATACCGTGCCTTGACGTGAGGGGCGGGCGCGTCGTCAAGGGGACGCAGTTCGAGTCGATCCGCGACGCCGGCGACCCCGTCGAGCTCGCCGCGGCGTACAGCGACGGCGGGGCCGACGAGCTCGTCTTCCTGGACATCACGGCCTCGCAGGAGCGCCG
>RKSK01000185.1 GCA_007570915.1 Cenarchaeum sp. | reverse complement strand
CCA
Source organism: Cenarchaeum sp. (assembly GCA_007570915.1). GTDB lineage: Archaea > Thermoproteota > Nitrososphaeria > Nitrososphaerales > Nitrosopumilaceae > JAHRAL01. The sequence goes on along the minus strand of RKSK01000185.1, from coordinate 2,666 downwards.
CGGCCTGCTCCTCATGGGCATGGGCCTCCTCTTCAAGCTAAAGGGCCAGGGGACGCTCTCGAGGTGGGGGATGCTCATCGCGATATCCGGCGCGTCGGCGGCGATCGCCGGCGTCGGCGCGGGGGAGGCGTTTGGGTTCCACATAGACTACCTCGAGCCCTTCGCCTCGCTCCTGCGCGAGGGCGGCCCGCTCCACTCCGTCTCGTGGCTCGTCGGCGCGATAAGCGTGGCGGAGCTGACCTTTGAGCAGGTCATCAACATACTCAAGGTCTCGCTCTTTGTCGGGATCATACACCTCGTCGCCGCGATGCTCCTGCGCATACGGCGCATGCTGCTTGCGGGCCACAAGATCGCCGCCTACATGGAGGGCGTCCCGAGCCTCACGCTCTACGGCAGCATTGTCGTTATCATGATGTGCGCCATAGGGGCACAGTACGACGTGATAAACATGTACTCGCGCGCGCACGCCGAGCCGGTCCCGTGGGTGACGGTCTTCCTGGGAGAGTGGGCCCAGGTCTGGATCATCACGCGCATATCCGTCGTGATAGCCGTCGCGTCGATGGCCACGATGATGGTCGGCGGCATACTGCACGCGAGGCGGCACCCCGACGAGGGAGGAGGCGCCGCGGCGGTGATCATGGAGGTCCTGCTCGGCAAGACGATAGAGGCCCTCGCGCACACGATCAGCTACGCCAGGATTGGGATCATGCTGCTCGTGCACGCGGCCCTCCTCCTCACGGTCAACAACGCCTTCAAGTCGCTCGGCGGCGCCGAGTCCGTCGGCGCCGTCGCGCTGCTCGTCGGCGGCAACATTGGCATCATGATAATAGAGGGCCTCATCGTGTACATACAGTCGCTCAGGCTCCACCTCTACGAGTATTTCACAAAGTGGTACGACGGCGGCGCGCCGGCGTTCAGGGCGCTCGTGCCGGAGACCGTCTACAACAGGCTCGCCTGGCGCCGCGCCTAGGGCTCGACGGGGAGCTCGGGCCGGTTGCCCCACTCGCCCCACGAGCCGGGATAGACGCGCACGTCGTCATATCCGAGGACCTTTAGCGCGACGAACGCGTGGGCCGCGCGGTAGCCGCCCTGGCAGTACGTGACGATGCGCGCGTCGCGCGCGATGGGGTAGGCCCTGGCGAGCTCCTCGCGGCCGGCGAGGCGGCCGTCCGCGCCGAGCGTGCCGGCCCAGTCTACGTTCTTTGCGCCGGGAATGTGGCCCGCGCGCGCGGCGCGCACGACCTTGCCAGAGTACTCGTCCGGCGTCCGCGCGTCGACCAGCTCGAGGGACCCCCCGCCTGCGAGTATGTCGCCGTACCCCGCTATGAGCGTGGGGTTTGCGGGGGTCCGCAGCTCCGAGGGGGACGGCGAGCGCAGCTCCGTCTCGGTCTCGTGGCCGCGCGCCCTCCAGAGGCCCAGGCCCCCGTCAAGCATGGTCGCGTCCGGGTGCGAAAAGTAGCGCAGCAGCCACGCGCCGCGCGCGGCGAGCATGCCAGACGCGTTGTCATAGAACACCACCCTGCGCGACTCGTCGGCGCCGGCCATCGAGAGGACGAGGCGCATGTGGGCCGTGAACGCCTCGAGGCCGGACGGCGTCGTGTCGACCCAGTGGAGCGAAAAGAGGTCGAGGCTGACGGCTCCGGGTATGTGCCCTTTTGAGTACTCGGAGAAGGGCCGCGCGTCGATGACGAGCGTGCGCCCGTCCCCGAGCGACCCCGCAAGCGCGTCTGTCCCCGTGAGCACGCGCGCGCCGCGCGCGCCGGCCCGCTAAATGTATTTGCGGGGCAGCGCGGGCGCCGCTGCGCCTGCGGCAGGCGCCGCTCAGCCCCACCGCACGCGGAGGGGCGGCTTAATATACGCCCGCGCGAGCGCTCCACGCAATGAAGCACACACACCAAAGGGCCGCGATGGCCGGCGGGCTGGCTCTGGCCTGCCTCGCCGCAGTCGCGGTCGGCGCGTTTGCCGCCCTTGGGGCCGCAGCCGGCAGCCAGGGGTGGGCGATGCCAGGGACGCCCGTCGTGCCCGCCATGGCGGGCGTCGCGGCCGCCGAGCCGACTGACGCCGAGCTTGCGGCCATGGAGGCGGAGTTTGCCGCCATGGATGCCGAGCTCGAGGCGCTGGAGGCCGAGCGCGACGCGTTCCTGGCCGGGATAGGCGTGGCGGTGCCCGCCCTGACGGCCGAGGAGGCCGCCGAGGTGCGCGAGCGCGCCGCGTCCGTCCTGGAGGGGTACGCCGAGGCGTACGCCGACGGCGCGACGCCCACGGCCGGGGCGCGAGACGCGCTCAACGCCGAGTACGACGCGATCCTGGCCGAGTTTGGCGCCGCGCCGCAGGCGCTCACCGCCGAGCAGGCCAGGGCGATAGCCGAGTACCGCGACGCCGAGGGGGAGAGGCTGGATGCGATCTACGCCTCGCATGACTCCCCGGTGATGCCGGAGATCGGCGAGGAGGACGCCGCCGAGCTGGCGCGCATCGACGAGGAGGCCCAGGCCGTCGCCGAGCGGTTTGGCATCGGGTCGCCCGACCTGACCGAGGAGCAGGAGCTCGCGCTCGCCGCGAGGCTCGCTCCGCTCGAGCAGCGCCACGACGAGCTCTACGCCGAGATCGACGCGCTCTATGAAGAGCTCGAGAGGCTCGACGCGCAGAACCGCGCCATAGCCGCCGCG
>RKSK01000130.1 GCA_007570915.1 Cenarchaeum sp. | reverse complement strand
CGGGGGCCCGCGCGGGGCGGCGGCGCGGGCCGCGGCAGGGCGCCAGACTCGGGCCGCCGGCGCGGTCAGGGGCCCGGGCGGCGCCGCGGGGGCCCGCCGGCCGCGGCGGCGAGCTCGGCGACCGACGCCACCGTGGCGACGGCGCCGGCCCCCTCGAGCAGGCGGCGGCGGGCGGCTGGGTCGCGCGCGGCGCCGGTGACGCCGCAGAACGAGACGCCGCGGCCCTCGCGCGCGGCGGCGCGGGCCATGAGCAGGTCCTCCATCGAGTCGCCGACATAGAGCGCGCGGGAGGAGCCGAGCGCGTCCAGGGAGCGGATCAGCGCCTCGGGGCTGGGCTTTGCCATGCGGCGCGGCTCGTCCTCCAGGAACGCCGAGCGCCCCATGTCAATCTCCGAGCGCAGCGGGCCGCGCACGGCGTAGGCGAATGCGGCGCGGCCCCTGCCGGTGACCACGGCGGGCCTGCGCCCCGTCGCGCGGCGCAGCGCGCGCAGCGCGGGGACGTCGACGAGCAGCGAGTCGTGCTCTATCGCGCCGGGGCTGCCCCGCCCCGCGCCGTAGAATATCCTGTTGTACTCTTTTCTCGCCCTGCTGCGCGGCCCCGGGTGCCCAAGGGCCGCGGCGGCGGCCGAGACGTCGGCCACGGCCGCCAGGCGCGCCGTGACGCCGGCCAGGCCTGGCGGGCCGGACGGGGCGCACGCCTCCGCGGCCACCTCCCCGGCGTCGCGCCCCGACGCCTCGGCGGCCGCGGCGCAGAGGGCAAGGGCGCACGCCAGGTCGACCTCGTCGTTAAACCCGCCCGTCGCCCTGAACGCCTCGGCGAGCGCCCCGCCGGCGCCCGGGCGCGCCGTGACCCCGAGCATGCCTAGCAGGCGGGCGACTGTGAGGGCCGTCGCCCTGCCGTAGGAGGCCGACACGCCGACGAGCACGCCGTCGCAGTCGAGGACCACGGCGTCGGCGGAGCGCAGCAGGCCGGCGGCACCGGGCGCCCCCGCGCCGGCGCGCGGCCGCCTAGTTCTCAAAGGCCTCCCCGCGCGCGGGGTACGGCGGCCCGCCGGGCCCCGCGCCCCCGCCGCTGTCGCGGCCGAGGATGCGCAGGGCCCTTGACCTTTGCCTGCGCAGCAGGCCGCTTTCGGGGTCCAGCGAGACCGCAGAGTTGAGCGCCTCCATGGCCTCGTCGCCGCGGCCGAGGTTTCCCAGGGCCGCGGCGCGCACGAGCTGCGCCGAGGGGTCGCCGCGCATGGCCTCGGCGCCGAGCGCGCCGAGCGCCTCTAGCGCGTCACCGCTCCGGCCCAGGGCCATGAGGGCAGTCGCGCGCCCGACGTGCGCGGCGCGCGCGCCGGCGTCGATCCGTATCGCGCCGTCAAACGACCCAAGCGCGTCGGCGGGGCGCCCCAGCGCGACGAGGGCGTACCCCCGGTCGGTGCGGGCCCTGGCGTCCCCGGGATCCAGCTCGATCGCGCGCGCGTACGACTCGGCGGCCTCGCCGTGGCGCTGCAGCCTCATCAGCGAGGACCCCATGAGCGCGTGCGTGCCGGGGTCGCCGGGGTCGATCGCGATCGCCTCGCGGTACGCGGCAAGCGCGTCCTCGTCGCGGCCGTCCGCGGACATTGCCCTGCCCAGCGCGGCGCGCGCGTCGGCGCTGCCGGGATCCAGGGCGGCTGCGCGCTCAAAGTGCGCCGCCGCCTCGCCGATGCGCCCAAGCGAGCCCAGCGAGGCGCCCATGCCGATGTGGAGCGGGGCGTCCTCGGGGCCCAGCTCGATCGCGCGCGCAAAGGAGCCGGCGGCCTCCTCGTGGCGCCCGAGCATGCCAAGTATCACTGCCCTCTGCGAGTGCGCGCCGGCCAGGCAGGCGTCAAGCCCGATCGCGCGGTCGCAGGCGGCGAGAGCCCCCTCGAGGTCCCCCTCGCCGGCGCCGGGAGCCGAGCACAGCGCGCGGGCGCGGCGCAGGTGGAGGGCCGCGTTGCCGGGATCCCCCGCGAGCGCGGCGTCGATCTCGCCTAGCGCGGCTCGGGCCCCCGGCTCCCGGCCGCCGCGCGCGCTGTCCCCCCCGGGCATGCGCGCCCGCGCGCGCCGTGCCATAATAGTCGTTCGGGCGCGCCGGGGCGGCGGGGTGGGGGGCGCGCGCGGCACACCAATATGCCGGCGCCGGCGGGCCGCGGGCCGTTGGCCTATGCGTGCCCCGCGTGCGGCGAGGACCTCGACGTCCACCGCTCGGCCGGCGGGACGGCGTTCATGTGCGACTCGTGCGGCCTCGACGAGCTCGTCTCGCCGGCGGGCGGCGACGACGAGGCCTACCTCGAGGCCTGCGTGCGCCACGACGAGGGCAGGGCGCGCGGGCGGGGCGGGGAGCGCGGCGGCGGGCCCGGCGGGCCCGGCGGGCCGAGGACGATGGAGGAGATCGACGAGATGGTGGGCGGCGCCTCGCCGCCGGCCGAGGTCGACGCCGCGCTGCGGTCGCGCCGCGCGTACCTTGCGCAGTACAGGCTCCTCGAGAGGCGCGAGCCGGAGCGGGGCGAGGGCGTCGGCGGGCTAGGCATTGACGCGCGCATAGTTCAGGCGCTGCGCAAGCGGGGAATCACCGAGTTTTACGCGTACCAGTCCGAGGCGATCCGCCTCGTGCTCGCGGGCAGGAGCGTGGCCATAGAGGCCCCGACGGCGTTTGGCAAGACCGAGGCGTTCCTCGTCCCC
>RKSK01000164.1 GCA_007570915.1 Cenarchaeum sp. | reverse complement strand
CTGCCCTCCATTATCGCGCGGTACAGTATGTCAAAGGCTCTCTCGCAGAACATCCGCGTAAACTCGTTCCCGAGCCTGCTGTCGTGGCCCTCGGTGGCCTGCGCGCACGCGTCGCACACCGAGTTCTTGACGATCTGCTCGGGCGTCCCGTCCATAAAGTACGAGTCTATCACGGCCATGTCGGCCAGGAACGCGTCGTCGCGCAGGAGCCTCTTCTTGCCGTCAAACTTGAGGACACAGTACGTCGTCATCTCGGCGCCGGTCCCAAAGGTCGTCGGGATTAGTATCTTTGGCAGGCCCATCTCCTTGCTCGCGTACTTGACGACGTCAAGCGAGCTGCCGCCGCCTAGGCCGATGAGGGCCGACGGCCTCTTTTCAGAGTACTCGGAGATGACGGACTTGACGTCCTCTATGGACGGCTCGGGGGTCACCTTGTCAAAGAGCGAATAGTCCTCTATGCCCATCCTCGATATCCACTTGCCCGAGAGGGCCGGCGGGGCCGTGGTCACGATGAGGGCCCCCTTGGGGTAGTCGGCCTGGCCCAGCGCGTCCTCGCCGAACTTTATCGACCTTGGGATGAGCACCCCGTGCATCGCCGGCGCCCCCAAAACGTTCATTATTATATCTTGGGCGCCCTGCCGCGCCCCGTGCGTGCGATCCTGCGCGGCGGGGGAGGCTCGGGGCCGGAGGCTGACGCGCTGGCCATAGTCGCGGCGGGCCTGAGGGCGGCCGACGCGCGGCCGGGCGTGGCTGCGGCCCTCGCGGGGGGCGCCCTGCGGGCCGGCCGGCGCAGGGTGCGCCTCTCGGGGCGCCGGCGCGTCTGCGTGGTCGCATACGGCAAGGCCGCCGCGGCCATGGCCGAGGCCGCCGACGCCGCCGCGCCGGTCAGCGACGGGATCGTCGTGGTCCCCGCCGGCTCGCCGGCTCCCGCCCTGGACCGCTCGAGGTACGACGTGGTCCGCTCCAGCCACCCGCTGCCCACGCGCCGCAGCGTGGCCGCCGCGCGGGCCGTGCAGCGGCGCGTCTCGTCGCTGAGGAAGGGCGACTTTGCGCTGTTCCTGGTCTCCGGCGGGGGCTCGGCGATGCTCGCCGCGCCGGACGGCGTGAGCCTGGGGGAAAAGGCCCGCACCACCGAGCTCCTCATCGCCTCGGGCGCGACGATACGCGAGATAAACCTCGTCCGCCGGCGCCTCTCGGCCATAAAGGGAGGCGGCCTCGTGGCCGGCATGGAGTGCGACGGCGCGGCGCTCGTGGCCTCTGACGTGCGCGGCGACGACCCCTCCGACGTCTCGTCGGGCTGCACCGTGGCGCGCAGCGCGGGCCCGGCCGACGCCATCGCTGTGCTCAAGAGGCACCGCATCCACTCGCGCGTCCCGCGCGCGGCCCTCGCGGCGCTGCGAGCCAGGCGGCCGCCCCGGCGCGCTCGCCGCATGCCGCACGTTATCGTGGCCTCAAACGCCGCCTGCGTGTCGGCGATGCGCTCTGCGGCGCGCTCGCTGGGGTACGCCGTCCGCACGGCAGACTCGTACGGCGACGTCGACGGCGCGGCGCGCAGGATCGCGTCAGCGCTGCCGGCGCGCCGCGCCTCGTGCGTAGTCTTTGGCGGCGAGCCGACGGTGAGGGTGCGCGGCGGGGGCAGGGGAGGGAGGAACCAGGAGCTCGTCGCGCGCCTGCTCATGCGCTGCCGCGCGCGGGGCACCGTTGCCGCCTCGATCGGAACCGACGGGATCGACGGCAACACGCGCGCCGCCGGTGCGCTGGCCGGCCCCGGCATCGCCACTGCGCGCGAGATAGCGGGGTTCCTCGCAAGCAGCGACTCTAATGCGCTCTTTGCAAGGCGAAGGGGGCTTGTAATGACGGGTCACACTGGCGCAAACGTGCAAGATATAGGGGTGCTACTAAAAACTCGCTAACCGTTGTATCTAGCGGACAAGCAGACCACTGTTGGCGCAACATACATACTAACTGACACAACGCCTCTCAGCACTAGCTAAAAACCACATGAGGGTTTCACAGCACATGTATGATGGGCCTATTACTGCTTGTCACTAAATTTCACTTTTGCGAGATTAATCACATCGTACTGCTCCTCGCCATTGGCATTGCGGATGCCGGATCGATTTATCTGCACTACTACTGGAGTAAGCGTTATCACAATCCCGTTCTCTATTTTGCAAACAAGTTCTCCCTTCTGAATTGTCTCAAATTCAAGATCTTGCTCCTGTTTCAAAGGAACACCATCTCTAATCTTTTTGTCTGTATAGGTGGTCACTGAGTTAGTTGCAAAAATTTGCCCCTGGTTATTTCCTATACCGACGAGCATAAGTTCGTGCCGCCTTCCTAGACGCCCACGCGCGGGGAAACGCGCAGCGGGGCTGCGCGCCTGATCGGATACTGCCTTCCGGCTTGCGGCCTTCGTGGGGCCCGGCGCTGCTCGCCGTAGTCGCCGGCTTGCGCCGTGGGATCCGCGTCCCGCGCCCCAAAGGGCGGCCGGCGCCGCCGCTCACGCCGATGGCGTTCTTGTCAGGTACGCGTAGATGTCCAGCCCGTACCTCACACCCCTGAAAAACTCGCCTATCGCGCGCCGGAAGCCCTCGCGCGTCGGGTGGTGCCCCGGGTTCAGGAGCTTTCGCTTTGCCCTGCGCCACGCCTCCTCCACGACGCTCAGGTACGGCGAGCCGACAGGCAGCCTGATCAGGACAATGTCCCCGCCGCAGGAGCGCCGGAACGCCTCGACGGCCCTGGCGGTGTGCTGCGGCGCCCTGTCAAGTATGACGGCGACCCTGCCGAACCTGCGGCGCAGCTCGCGCGGGCACCACACGAACGTGGCCGCGTCAAACCTCTCGCGAGTCCGGAAGGGCCGCCTCCCGTCCTCGGCGATCGCGCCGTACACGACGACCTTGTGGTGGCTGCCCGTGTACGGGACGTCGGCCGGCACGCCCACGGGAGACCACAGCTTCACGCCGGCGACGGCGTCATGCACAAATATGGACTCGTCCTGCACGACCACGGCGAACCCGCGGCGCCTCAGGCGCGCGATCCTCCTCTTCGTGCGGCGCCACCACGCGGCGACTGCGCGCCGGCCGGCCCTGTCCGCGTGGACCAGGCGCGCCACCTTGGGCGAGAGCCCGGACGCGCGCATGATCCTCCTGACCGTGGCGTGGTGGTACACGACCCCCGAGACGTCGGCGATCATGGATCTTGCCCTGTCTGGCGTGACGAACGCCCGCGATATGTCCAGCATTGCCTTGGCGAGCTCCTTGCGACCAACGGCCGGCGGGCGCCCTGACCGCGGGAGGTCGGGGAGGGCTGCGAGGCCGCCCTCCCTGTACCGCCCGGGCCACTTGCGCACCCACCTCGCGCACCTCCGCAGGATCTTGGCGGCCGCCTTGCGCGGCAGGCCCATCTCGAGAACGAGGTACACGAGCCACATCCGGTCGCGCACGCACACAACCGTCTCCCTGTCAAGCGCCCCGTGGAGCCTGTCACGCTCGCGTCTGTCCACGCTCCCCGCGCGGGAGGGGGTGATCAATATGCCAGGGTGGTTGGGAAAACTTGATCAGTTGCGCAAACCCCGGATCGCTAGCGGCGCGCGTGCGGAAGGGTCGCAGAAAGCGGCACGAACTTATGCTCGTCGGTATA
>RKSK01000201.1 GCA_007570915.1 Cenarchaeum sp. | reverse complement strand
GCGCTCCTCCTGGAGGGCCGCCACGCCGGGGCCGCCGAGGACAGGAGGCGCGCCGCGGCCGCGGCACCGCGCAAATAGGGCCGGCCGCGCCCTGCGATACAGGCTCCGGAAGCCTAGCCCTGCGCGGCCGTCGGCGCCGGCCCGCGCCCCCCCGCGATCCTCTCCCACGCCGCGAGGACCTCGGCCCGCGCGCCGCGCGCGGCCACCGTCGCCTCTGCCCACGTGACCCTCCTGGTGTCCCCTAGGTCCCTGTCGAGCCACTCGGCCAGGCCAGGCGGCTCGCCGTACGCGCTTACCCCCCTGGCCACGGCCTCGGCGCCGGCAAGGTCGCGCCCCGCGAGCGCGGCCCCGGCCCCAGTCATCTCTATCCCGCCGTCGGTGTACCTGGCCGCGCCGAGCTCGACGGCCCTCTCGAGCGCCTCGTACATCCACGCCATGTCCGCGCCGCCGCCCTCCACGGGACGCTCCAGGTAGAGCACGCCATAGTCCTCCCCCATTGCCCCGGAGAACTTTGCGGCGTACAGCGCCGACTCGCCGGCACGCTCGCCCCACCTCTCGCCGACGCGCCTGGCGACCTCGGAGGTCGCCACGGGGCGGCCGGCGTCGAGCAGGACCGTCGCCATGAGCACGGCGGCCTCGGCGTCGCGCGGGCCGGCCATCGGCGAGAGGGCGACGGCGCGGCGGATCGCCCCAAAGAGGGCTCCGCGGCGCGACGCGTCGCGCTCGGCCTGCGGCACGAGCCCCACCACGGCCTCGCGCGCCCCCTCCAGGGCCGCCCCCTCGCGGTCCGGTTCGGCGTCGGGACACACTGCAGCCATGCGGCCCCTGCCGCCGCGAATCCCCCCGCGCAGCTCGTCGCGCGGCGGCTCTATGCGGCCCGCGTCCCCGTTCGCCACGGGCGTGGCGTCCTGCCGCCCCCGGGTCACGTTCGCCATGGCGCCGGCGCGGGGCGCTGGTGTTATAAGCCTTTCATCTCGACGACCGCCCCGAGGCGCCTGAGGCGCCCTATGTCGCCGCGGGCATTGGCGTCCAGCCTGCGCCTGCGCGCCAAGACGCGCACTCCGCCGGGCGCGATGCGGGCGCCGTCGGGCAGGCGCACCTCGCACTCTGGGGCGTAGACGGCCGCCTTTGGAGAGTCAATCTCCTCGGGATCCGAATCAAGGCGCGCCCTTAACGGGCAGTACTCCACGACATGCGTGAGTGCGAGTATGGCGGTTCGGCGTATGTACATCTTTACCTGGTTGCGCCTGTAGAGCCCGAGGCGCAGGTTGACGGACATGGCGGTAAACCTGAGCCTGTCCCTTGTCCTGCGCACAAACCTCATCCCCTCCACAGCGTCGGCGGCTTCCCTGGCGGCTCCGTCTCGCCCGTACTCGTCGGCATCGGCTGCCCACTCGCGCATCATCGAGCTGAACGCTCCCGCGTGCTCGGCTAGCGCCATTGCGGCGGCGCGCGCCGCGGGCCCGGAGGCCCGGATCAGGCGCACCTGTGCGCCGACGATCACCTCCGCCCGGCGAGGATCGCCTGCGGCATGGGCGTCGGCGGCCTCCTCTGCGGCGCCCTCCAGCGTCGCGGGTAGGAGCGCGGCGTCGAGCTCCCTCGCCTTTTCCACGACTGCCTTGGCCGAGCCGCGCGGGCCGACGGCGCGCATCCGGACCACAAGGCGGGCCGTCCTGGCCTCGCCGGGGGCGAGCAGCTTCGCGCCAAGCCTCGCTGCGGCAAGCTGGGCGGCCCCGTCGGGCGTCACCACACCCGCGCGCCGTAGGCTCCGGGCTCGCTTGCACGTCATGCGCGGGGCGGCACCGGGTCTATACTTAACCGTATGTGTCTAGGGGGCGTCGGCTGGCACGGCGCGCTTTGCAGGCGCCAGCGACCGCAACACCGCAAGGCGCGCTGCGCATCCCAAACAGGGGGGGATCCCGCCATGGCGCCGGCCGCGATCCGTCGCGGCGCGCGCCCTGGAATGCGCATATGGCTCTTGCGCCCGGATCGGCCCCGTTGCATGAACAGGCACTGTTTTTGGCAAACCCGAGGCCGCCATGGCGCCCAGGCGCGCCGCCGGGCGCTAGCACTCGCAGTCCGGGGGCGCGCCTCCGGGGCTCAAGAGCGTCGCGTCGTGCATCCCCACCACGATCTCGCGCACGGCGCCGTCGCGAATCTCCGCCATCTGCTCCCTTGTCGGCCCCCTGCCGGGCGCCACATCCTGTCCGGCGGCGCGGGATCCCCGGGAAGCGGCTCCGGCCCCCGCCACCCCGCGGCGGCAGGCTGTTATAGGGCGCCGGCGCGGCCGCGCGCATGGGCCGCCACGAGAGGGAGCTCGAGGAGGCCGAGCGCGCCATCGCGCTCGACGCCGGCGACGCCGAGGCGCACGCCCACAGGGGCATGGCACTCCTGGCCCTGGGCCGCCTGGGCGAGGGCGCCGAGGCGATAGGGGCCGCCATGGCCCTGGACCCGTCGCTGCCAGCCGCGCACCACGCGCGCGGGACCGCGCTCCTCCTCGAGGGCCGGCTCGCGGACGCCGCCGCCTCCTATGGGCGGGCCTCCGAGCTCGACCCCGGCGACGCGCGCTCGCACGCAAACCGCGGCTCGGCGCTCGACGGCCTCGGCCGCCGCGAGGAGGCGCTCGCCGCGTACGACCGCGCAGTCGGCCTGGAGCCCGGCCTGGCCGCGGCCCACCACAACCGCGGCCTGGTCCTTGACAAG
>RKSK01000093.1 GCA_007570915.1 Cenarchaeum sp. | reverse complement strand
TCAATAGTTTTGGATCCGCTCCCGCCCCCGCGCCCGGGAGGGGCCCGCGTGCCCTGCCACGCCGCACCGCGGGCGCCAATGCGGCCGAATTTGCCAAAAGTCGTGCCTATTTATGCAACGGAGCCCGCAGGCACGCCATTCTTATTAATGTGCCAATGCGGCCGCCCCGCCATGGGCGGCACGCAGGTTCATGCGCTCGCCGAGAGGGTCGTGGGCGGCGGGAGCGTCGACGAGGCCGAGGCGCGCCTCCTGATTGGCGCCGACGACGTCGGCGAGCTCATGCGCGAGGCAGACTGGATCACGCGCGAGCTCCTCGGCCCTCGCGTGGACGTCGAGGAGCTTGCGAACATCAAAAAGAACGCGTGCTCGGAGGACTGCACGTTCTGCGCGCAGTCTGCCCTCTACGACACGGGCGTCGGCGAGCACGCGCTCGCGCCCACGAGCGAGATCGTCGAGCGGGCCCGCCGCGCGCGCGAGGACGGCGCGTCCTCGTACTGCCTGGTCGCCGCGTGGCGCGAGCCGCCGCCGCGCGACTTTGAGCGCGTCTGCGAGGCGATAGCCGAGATAGGGCGGACGGTCGGCATCGACGTCGACTGCAGCCTGGGCTTCCTCACGCGCGCGCAGGCGCGCCGGCTAAAGGCGCTCGGCGTCATAAAGTACAACCACAACCTCGAGACGGCGCGCTCAAAGTTCCCCGAGATTTGCACGACGCACACGTACGACGACCGCATGGCCACGCTGCGGACCGCGCGCGAGGCGGGCCTGGGCATATGCACGGGGGGCATAATCGGCATGGGCGAGACGCGCGAGCAGCGCCTCGAGATGGCCCTCGACGTGGCGTCCGTGGCACCCGAGGAGGTCACGATAAACATGCTCGTGCCGATGCGCGGCACGCCGCTGGCGCTGCAGGCACCGCTGCCAGACGGCGAGGCCGAGCGCACGTTTGCGCTGTACAGGTTTCTCTGCCCGCGCGCGACGGTCAGGGTGTCGGGCGGCCGCGAGAGGTCGCTGCGCGGGGCCGGCGCGTCCGTCCTGCGCGGCGGCGCAAACGCGATAATAACGTCGGGCTACCTCACGTCGCCGGGCCGGCGCGCCGCCGAAGACGCCGAGATGGTCAGGCGCATCGGCCTTGAGGCCTAGCGAGGCCCTCGCCTCGCGCGGGCTCGCCTCGCTGCGCTCGCAGGGCCTGCTCAGGCGGCTGCGCGAGGCGCGCGCCGACGGGGCCCACGCCGTCGTGGGCCGCAGGAGGCTGCTAAACCTCTCCTCCAACGACTACCTCGGCCTCTCCTCCGGGATCCCGCGCTGGGCCCAGGCCGCCTCGTCCTCGCGCCTCCTCTCGGGCAACGACCCGGGGTACGCGCCGCTGGAGCGCGCCCTCGCCTCGCACCGTTCGCAGCGCGCCTCGATCGTCTTTCCCACGGGGTACATGGCCAACATTGGCGCGATATGCTCGCTTGCCGGCAGGGGCGACACGATACTCTCTGACGGGCTAAACCACGCGAGCGTGATCGACGCGTGCAGGCTGTCCGGCGCGCGAACCGTCGTGTACGCGCACAATGACGTCGGGGCCGTGGAGCGCGCCCTCGCCCGCGCGCGCGGCACGGCACTCGTGGTCACCGAGGGCGTGTTTAGCATGGACGGCGACGTGGCGGACGTTCGCGCGATCGCCGCCGCGGCGCGAAGGCACGGGGCCATTGGCGTGCTCGACGACGCGCACGGCGACTTTGTCCTCGGCCCGCGCGGCGGCGGGACCGGCTCGGGGGCGCGCGCCAGCATGGACGTCCACACGGGCAGCCTGAGCAAGGCCCTCGGGTCGCTTGGCGGGTACGCCGCCGCCGGCGGGCGCACCGTCGAGCTCCTCGCCAACAGGGCGCGGACCCTGGTCTACACGTCGGCCCTGCCGCCGGCCGTGGTGGCGCACGCGCGCGCGAGGCTCGCCGAGCCAAAGGCCGCGCGGCGCAGGAGGCTCGCGCGCAACGTGAAAATGCTCCACGACTGCCTCGACTCCATGGGCCTGGGCCGCGAGGGGGCCCGCACGCACATCGCCCCCGTGATCGCAGGCGACGAGCGCAGGGCCGTGCGGCTCGGCGAGCGCCTCGCCGAGCGCGGCGTCCTGGCCCACGCGGTCCGCTACCCGACGGTCGCGCGCGGCGCCGCGCGCGTTCGCCTCTCGGTGACGGCCTGGCCCGGCGAGGCCGAGCTCGGCGGCGCCCTAGACGAGGTACGCAGGGCGTGCCGCGCGCTGCGCGTCTCCTAGCGCGAGGCCATGTCGTAGCCGCCAAACATGGGCGAGCCCATGAGGAACGCGGCAATGACCGCCGCGCCGAGCACGGCGGCGACGATCGCAAATCGCGTGTTCACGGGCCCGCGCGCGCCCGCGCGCGCTTAAAAAGCAAGCGCGCCGCCGCGTGCATAGGGTTAAATATTGTGGCGCAGCGCAACCGTCCAATGGCGTTGCAAGAGGTTCGGCCCGAGGGCGCCGCCGGCCGGCACGGGGGGGACGCGGAGGCGGCCCGCCAGCGCGGGATCTTTGAGGCGAGGCGCGAGGAGCTGCTCGCGGCGCACCCCGACATGTACATCGCCGTCTGCGCCGGGGAGGTGTTTGCAGGCCCCTCGGTCATGTGGGCGGTGCACATGGCAACGCGCGCGCACCCCGGCCGCCCGATGTTTCTCTACTCGCAGGTAGACGAGGGGGGGCAGCCCACCGAGGAGG
>RKSK01000054.1 GCA_007570915.1 Cenarchaeum sp. | reverse complement strand
CGCTTGGCCATCCTGGAGAGACTTGGGCGCCCCGCGGGCGCAAAGGGGCGCCTGCCCGCCTGTTGCCCGCCCCGCGCCGCGCGCCTTGCCGCGCGCCTTGCGCGCCCCGTGGGGGCGCTTGCGCACGCGCGCCTGCGCCCCCGCGCGCGCCGCCGCGAGGGCCTCATAGCTGGCCCCCTCCTCATAATCACGGGCATAGCCGCGCTTTTGGGCGTGGCAGTCGTCTCGCTCCTCTTCCAAAAGGAGCTCTCCGCGACGTTTCTCTTCCTGTTCACGTCAATGCCGCGATTTGAGGCCGCCGTGTCGGCTGACGGCACGGTCGCGGCGGGAAACGCGCTCTACGGCATGTACCTAAACTTTCGCACAATCTCCTTCTTTGTCATGTCCGTCGCGGTCATAGTCGCGGGCCTAAGCTATGGCCTCGAGTCGGTCAACGCCATACCGCCCAGGACGGCCTCGAAGATACTGAGCAACGGGGTGCTCTACCTCGTCGTGATCATGGTCTTTCCGCACTTTTGGGACATTGTGGCCGACGCAGTGGAGTGGGTGTCGCTGTGGATACTGAGCCCGGACGACCCCTCGCGCGCGCACGACACGGTCGCAAGCCTCCTCGACTACATGAGCCCGGGCCAGTACCCCGAGGTCGACTATGCCCGGCTCTTTGGCGGTGCGGGCTCGGCGCTGGCCGAGGCGACGTTCTCCTCGATCGTGGACTTTGTGACCATGCGCGAGGGCGACGGGTCGCTGCAGGCCATAGGCGAGGGGTACGAGCGCACGGTCACGGCGTTCCTCACCGAGGTCCTGCTGTTCTTCCTAAAGGCCATCGCGCTGCTCACGATGTCCCTCACGGCGTTCCTCCTCGGGACGGTCCGCTATGTGCTCACGGGCCTTCTGGCCGTGGCCGTGCCCCTGGTGCTGGCCCTCTCGCTCCTGCCGCAGTTCTCGCGCGTGACGGCCCTGATGCGCGACACCCTCGTCGCCCTCACGATCGTGCCGCTGTTCTCGGCCCTCGCCGTGGCCGCCGGCGTCGCGGTCCTCGCGGGCCTTGACAGCGAGGACTTTGGCGTGGTGGACGTCGTGATCGGCCCCGGCGACGTGGGCCGCGCCACGTGCGACGCGGGAGAGGAGGGCTGCGAGGGGGACGGCGCGCTGGTCCCCCCGCCCTCGGTCCAGGAGCTCACGCACGGCGTCCGCAAGTTCTTCATGGCCCTGGCGGTCCTCGCCCTGGCGATCTACTTTCCGGCAATGCTGGCCCCGATGATATCGAGGATCATGTCCTCCGTGCAGCAGCACGTCAGCACGACGGGCCTTGCGGGCACGCTCCTCCTGTCGGGCGCAAGGGCCGCCGCGTCCCACGCGCCGGCCGCGGCGTCAGCTGGGCACCGCGCCATGCGCGGCGCGGGGCGCACGGTCATGGACCTCGCGCGGTTCGGCATTCACAGGCCCAGGTCCGGCATCTACGGCCTTGACTACCAAGTGTACATGGAGCACACGTTGCGCAACATTCCAAAGGTTGACGCGTCCCAGACGTGGGGGACGCCCGTCAAGAAGGTCCTGCCCATGACGGGGTTCAATCCGCGCGACTACCCCGATCCTGCCCTGGCCCGAATCCAGGACCAGGCCAACGACGAGCCAGAGCCCGAGCCGCGCTACTTTCACCACAGGTCCGGGGAGCTCCCGATCCTTCCCCCGTTTGGCATTACCGAGCCCGTCGGCCGCCGCGTCCTTCCAAGGCCCTTCAAGCTCCCCTCCGGCCGCTATGCGCCCGACACCGCCGTTCCCGTGTCTGACGAGCCCCGGGACCTCGTGCGCACCGACTGGCGGCGCTCGCGCCCGGGCGAGCACGGCGTTACCTGGATCCAGCGCGACGATAATGACCTCTCCGGCCTTCCCGTCCCGCAGAAGCGGCCGTCCCGACGGCGCCGTGCCCGCAAGGCCCGCCTGGCCGCCGCGGGCGCCAACCCCGACCAGACGCGCTTAAATTAGATTTTTGGCGCACGCTCTCATGGGACCACCGCAGGGCGACGCCCGCGAGCTGGCGGCCTTTGAGGCGACGGGGGGCTCCGGGGAGGGCAGGTCGGTCCTCCACGTGACTACGGAGGGCCTGGTCCTGGTCAGCGAGCGCCGCGGCGTGGTGCTTGACGTGGCCTGGGGCCGCCTCTACACGGCCACGAGGCGCGGCAGGGGGGGGATAACGCTCACATGGGACTCCGGCGGCGGGCACCTGACGTCATACGGCCTCTCCTTTGGGGATCCTGGCCCCGTCATGCACGAGATGAGGGTCGCCAACGAGGCCTGGGCCGCAAGGGTGCCGTTCCTCGAGTCCCTCGGCCCCGCCGCGCCCGCCGAGAGGGCCGACTTTGGCGACAACGAGAGCCGCTGGCACGCCACCGGGGCGCCCGCGGGCGTGGGGGTCGCCGTTGGCCCCGCGGCCCCCGCCGTCTCGCCGAGGGACCGGCGCGTCCCGCAGGGCGTGCCGGACATGCATGCCTGGAACGACGCGTGGCACGACGCGGCCGGCAGGCGCTTTGTGACGCACAACCCGATGTTCTGCGCGCTGGAGGGCTCCGCGGGGGAAGAGATGTACGACGAGAGGCTGCCCGACGGCTCTGTCGCCGTAGCGCAAGAGGACGTGGAGATGGTCCACGGGTACCCCGCGGTCAGGCGCATATGGGACGGCGACGGCGGGTCGCGCGAGGCCTGGACGCTGCTTCCC
>RKSK01000016.1 GCA_007570915.1 Cenarchaeum sp. | reverse complement strand
GCCGAGGACAAGGCCAAGCCTGCCGAGGACAAGGCCAAGCCTGCCGAGGACAAGGCCAAGCCTGCCGAGGACAAGGCCAAGCCTGCCGAGGACAAGGCCGGAGGGGCAGCCTGCAAAAACCCGCCCAAGGCAGCCCCTGGCGACGGGGCGGGGGTTCCCGCAAAGGCCGAGGAGGGCGCCCCCGCAAAGGCCGAGGGCAAGGCCGGGGAGGGCGCCGCGGCAGGGCCGGAGGACGGCGAGCCCGAGCCGCGCACCTACACGCCCGAGGAGATCGAGGAGATATCGCGCAAGGCAGAGTCCTACAGGGACAGCACGCCCCCCTACGCTCCCACGCGCGTGCTCAGCCCCGAGTACGGGGGCACGAGCAACTATGAGCGCGGGATCGGAGAGTTTCGCGCCCAAAAGGCCGCCGAGCTCGAGCGCCTCAGGGCCGACCCGGCGGCGCCCAGGGCCGCGCTCGAGGCCGCCGAGGAGGGCGTGCGCAAGCTGGACCACCTCTACGAGAACTACCACCTGGGCATGAACGTCTTTAGGACCGCAAAGGGCGGCCGCTCAAAGCTCAGGGAGTGAGCCCCGCCGGGCCTGCCTAAATTAATATATGATGCCGCGGGCCGGCGCGCCCGCGCGCGATGCATTCCGCCAAGATGGACACGCTGGCCCGCCGCAGGCGCGAGGCCGACGAGGGGGGAGGGCCTGAGCGCATCAGGGCGCAGCACGAAAAGGGCAAGCTGACGGCCAGGGAGAGGATCGACCTGCTCGTCGACGAGGGCTCGTTCGCCGAGATTGACGCCTTTGTGACGCACCACTACCACGAGTTTGACATGCAGCGCAAAAAGTTCGCCGGCGACGGCGTGGTCGGCGGCCACGCGACGATACGCGGGCGCAAGGCGTTCGTGTTTGCGTACGACTTTACTGTCCTCGGCGGCACGCTAAGCCAGATGGGGGCAAAAAAGATCACAAAGCTCATGCGCCACGCGGTCCGCACGGGGTGCCCCATAGTGGGGATCATGGACTCTGGCGGCGCGAGGATACAGGAGGGCATAATGAGCCTCGACGGGTTTGCCGACATATTCTACCACAACCGCCTCGCCTCCGGCGTCGTCCCGCAGATAACGGCGAGCATCGGGCCCTCGGCCGGCGGCTCGGTCTACTCGCCGGCAATGACGGACTTTGTGATAATGGTGAAAAAGACGGCGACAATGTTCGTCACGGGGCCTGACGTCGTCAAGACCGTGCTGGGCGAGGAGATAAGCGCCGAGGACCTCGGCGGGGCCGACTCGCACGGCACGCGCAGCGGCGTCGCGCACCTTGTCGCCGAGAACGAGTACGAGTGCATGGAGCGCATACGCGAGCTCCTCTCGTTCCTGCCGCAGAACAACGCCGAGGACCCGCCCCGCCTCGGGCCGTCTGACGACCCCGCCCGCGCCGACGCCGCGCTGGCGTCAGTCGTCCCGGAGGACGAGCGCGCGCCCTATGACATGAAGGAGATAATACTGTCCATCGTGGACAACCGCGACTTTTTCGAGATACACGAGGGGTTTGCGCAGAACATCATCGTGGGGTACGCGCGCATGGGCGGGCGCGCAGTCGGCATCGTCGCAAACCAGCCCATGGTCCTCGCCGGCTCGCTTGACATCAACTCGTCCTCAAAGGCGGCGCGCTTTATACGGTTCTGCGACGCGTTCAACATACCCATAGTCACGCTCGTCGACACGCCCGGCTACATGCCGGGCTCCGACCAGGAGCACAACGGGATCATACGCCACGGGAGCAAGCTCCTCTACGCGTACTGCGAGGCGACGGTGCCAAAGGTGACGCTCGTCATAGGCAAGGCGTACGGCGGGGCGTACATCGCGATGGGCAGCAAGAACCTGCGGACAGACGTCAACTATGCGTGGCCAACTGCGCGCTGCGCGGTCCTCGGCGCCGAGGCGGCCGTGGGGATCATGAACCGCAAGGACCTCGCCGCGTCTGACTCGCCGGACGAGCTCAGGGCGCGCCTGACGGCCGAGTTTGCCGAAAAGTTCGACAACCCGTACATGGCCGCCTCGCACGGGACCGTCGACGCGATAATCGACCCCGCCGTGACGCGCAAGTCCATAGTGTCTGCCCTCGAGATGCTCTCGGACAAGCGCGAGACGCACGTGCCCAGAAAGCACGGGAACATAAACCTGTGATGGCCATGATCGAAAAGGTCCTCATAGCAAACAGGGGCGAGATAGCGCTCCGCGTCATCCGCACGTGCGACGCGCTCGGCATCGCGACGGTCGCAGTCTACTCGGACGAGGACCGCAACTCGCTCCACGTCAAAAAGGCCGGCGAGGCCCACCACATAGGGGCCGCCGCGCCGGTCGCCAGCTACCTCAACCAGGACAATGTCATGTCGGCGGTGTCTGCCTCCGGCGCCGACGCGGTCCACCCCGGCTATGGGTTCCTCTCGGAAAACTCGGACTTTGCGGCAAGGTGCGAAAAGGAGGGAGTCAAGTTCATCGGGCCGGGCTCTGAATCGATGTCGCTGTGCGGGGACAAGATGAAGTGCAAGGCTGCCATGGACAAGGCCGGCGTGCCGACCGTGCCGGGCAGCGCGGGGCTAGTAAGGGACGTCGACGAGGCGCTGGGCACGGCAAGCGAGATTGGCTACCCCGTGCTCCTCAAGTCCGTCTATGGCGGGGGAGGGCGCGGCATACGCCTGTGCCACGACGACGGCGAGCTGCGCGGCCACTATGACTCGGTGACAGGCGAGTCGATGGCCGCCTTTGGCAAGTCCGCCATACTCGTCGAAAAGTTCCTAGAAAAGATCAGGCACATCGAGTTCCAGCTCGCCTGCGACACGCGCGGGGGCGCCGCGCACATATTTGAGCGCGAGTGCTCGATACAGCGGAGGAACCAAAAGCTCATAGAGATGACGCCCTCGCCCGTCGTCGACCACGAGACGCGCGAGCGAATAGGCGACCTAGCCGCGCGCGCGGCCAAGGCCGTCGGCTACACAAACCTCGGGACCGCCGAGTTTTTGCGCCTCGACGACGGGACGTTCTACTTTATAGAGATAAACGCCAGGCTGCAAGTCGAGCACCCCGTGACGGAGCTCGTCTCGGGCATGGACCTCGTCAAGATGCAGCTCGACATCGCCAACGGCGAGGCCCTGCCCTTTGAGCCCGGCTCGATCAGGCCCAACGGCTGCGCGATCGAGTGCCGCATAAACGCCGAGGACACGTTCATGGACTTTGCGCCCTCGACTGGCCCCGTCCCGCACGTCGAGCTGCCCGCCGGCCCCGGCGTGCGCTGCGACACGTACCTATACCCGGGCTGCACGGTCTCGTCATACTATGACTCGCTCATGGCAAAGCTCTGCACGTGGGGCCGGGACGCCCCGGAGGCCACGAGGCGCATGCTCGCGGCCCTGGCCTCATTTGAGATCCAGGGCGTCGAGACGTCAATCCCCCTCTACAGGACGATACTGCGTTCCGACGAGTTTGCGCGCGGCGACCTCTCGACTGACTTTTTGTCAAGGTACGGCATGATAGACCGCCTCAAGGCCGACATTGCCGCCGAGACGCGCGAGGCCGCCGAGGCGGCGCTTGCCGCCGCGGCCCTGCGGCGCGTGCACGAGATGGGCAGGGTCGAGGCGGCGGCGCAGGCGCAGCCGAGGTGGCGCGGGAGGCCGGGCGCGCAATGAGGTACAGGATTGGCGGCATTGACGGAGAGCACGAGTGCTCGCTGGCCGGCAGCCACGGCAACGGCGAGTACACGCTCATCATAGCCGGCCAGGAGCGGCGCGTGCGCGTCATCTCGGCGGACTCGCGCGGGATGGACTTTGCGATCGGCAACGCGCACCACCGCGTCACGTACGTGCCGGGCGAGGCGCTCGAGACGCGCATGGTCCTCGACGGCCTGCAGGTGAGCGCGTTTAGGCACACGGGCCTCGACGAGGTGGTCTACAAGAACTCTGGGAGGTCAGAGTCCGCCGGCGGCGACGCGCTCAAGAGCCAGATACCCGGCAAGGTCGTCTCCGTCGCCGTCAGCGAGGGCGACGAGGTCGCCGAGGGCGACGCGATATGCGCGCTGGAGGCCATGAAGATGCAAGTCGGCGTCAAGGCGCACAAGGCCGGCAGGCTGTCCTCGCTAAAGGTCAAGGTTGGCGACACGGTCGCAAAGGGCGCCGTGATCGCCGAGATATCCTAGGACCTTACATAGTCGAGTATCTCGGCATAGTTGGGCTCGACTAGCGGGTCGTCGGACACCCACGCATAGCCTATCTTGCCGTCCCCGTCCACGACAAAGACCGAGCGCTTTGCGGCGTTGTACCCCCTTATGTGGAGGAGGTCCTCCATGAGCACGCCGTACGCGCGTATCGTAGAGCTGTCGTGGTCGGAGAGGACGGGAAAGGCGATCGAGTTGGCCTCGGCAAAGGCCTTGTTCGCGAACGGCCCGTCGTTGCTTATCGCCACGACCCTGGCCCCCGCGGCCTGTATGTCCGCCCACGAGTCGCGAAACGAGCAGAGCTCCTTTTCGCAGACAGGCGAGCTCGCCGCCACGATGAACGAGAGGACCACCCTGCCGCCGCCCTCCCTGAGGGACGAGAGCGTGACGGGCTTGAGGTCCGTCCCGTGGAGCTCAAAATCGGGCGCCTGCTCGCCCACCTTTGCGGCCATCGCGGGCGCGGCGCCGCGCGGGCGGCATATTAAGTGTGGCTGCCGCCGCGGGCAGGGCCGCCGCCGCCCGCCCCGCCCTGGACATGCGGGCCGGCTGGGATCTGCGCGCCTCGCCCGCCGTCCCCCCGGCGCGGATCGCGGCCGCCGGCCGCGCCAGGCCCCCTCCGGCCCCGCCAAACCGAGTAGCTTTTTATACCAACATTCGGGCCGCGCCGCCACGTTGGTCGGCGAGGCCGCTTCCGCATACAGCCCGATCCTGCTCATGTTCGGCTTTGCAGTCGCGGCCACGGCGCCGGCCCTCCTCATATCGCGCCTGGTCTCCCCGAGGAGGCGCGGCACCCCCGTAAAGTACCTGCCCATGGAGTGCGGACAGGTCCCAAAGGGCGAGGGCCGCACGCACTTTATGATGCAGTATTACGCGTACATACTCATGTTTGTCGTCTTTGACGTCGTGGCGATCTTCCTCTACGCGTGGGGCAGCGCGCTCCTCGAGCTCCCGCGCGAGGCGACGCTGCCGATAATCGCCTTTCTGGGGATAATGTTTGCCGCCATGGCCTTTGCGCTGCGCCAGTCAGGGAGGCGCGACATCTGGTGACTGCCCCATGCTAAGGGAGATACTCACGCCGCAGACGGCCAACGTCTTTGTCGGCAGGCTCGGCGACCTGCTCGAAAAGGCGGTCGACAAGCCCCTCGGGTACGCGATAAACTGGGGCCGCATATGGTCGCTCTGGCCGGTCCACATCGAGACGGCCTGCTGCAGCGTCGAGTTTGGCGCCGCGTCTGGCCCGCGGTACGACGTCGAGCGCTTTGGGATAATAGAGGCGTTCGGATCGCTGCGCCAGTGCGACCTCGTCGTGGTCCAGGGGACGATAACGCGCAAGATGGCCCCGAGGCTGCGCCTAGTGTACGACCAGATGCCCGAGCCCAAGTACGTCATCGCCATGGGCGCGTGCGCGATAACGGGCGGCCTCTACTTTGACTCGTACAACGTCCTCCCCGGGATAGACGGCGTCCTTCCAGTCGACGTGTACGTCCCAGGC
>RKSK01000206.1 GCA_007570915.1 Cenarchaeum sp. | reverse complement strand
CTCGACCTCAAGCACATGATAAAGACCGCGCACTTTGCCATACTCCTCGCGCTGATCGGCTTTGTCGCGTCCGTCTTTATGGTGACGGTCATGGCCCACTATGTGCTCGCGTGGGACTGGTACGGGAGCATACTCCTGGGCTCGATCGTGGGCGGCTCGAGCTCCGTCATCGTCTTTGGCCTCGTGCGCAACCTGCGCATATCCGAGAGCGCAAAGAACATGCTCTCCTTCGAGTCGGCGATAACTGACATACTCTCGACGATAATCGCCTTTATCATGTTTGGCGCCATACTCGTCGACTCGCTCAGCGTGACGCAGCTGGGCCAGTCCGTCGGCCACAACCTCGCCGTCGGGATATCGCTTGGCCTCGTCGTCGGCGTCCCGTGGCTCTTTGTGACCGCCAAGCTCTCAAACGCGCGCCACGGCTACATGCTCACGCTCGGCGTCCTGTTCTTTCTCTACTTTTTGGCAAACGCGCTCGGCGAGTCCGGGGCGCTCACGGCGCTCGTCTTTGGGATACTGCTCGGGAACAAGGACCGCATCGCGCGCCTCTTTCGCTTCAAGATGCCGCCCATAGAGCGCGACGACTCGATGCACAACCAGCTCACGTTTCTCGTGCGCGCGTTCTTTTTCGTCTTTGTGGGCCTCCTTGCCAGCTTTGGCGACTGGACGCTCGCCGCGTTCGGAATAGCGGCGGCAGTGGCGATATACATCGCGCGCATCATACTCTCGAGGATCATACTGCTCAACAGCTTTTCGAGGCTCGACCGCAAGGTGACGTCGGTGATGATTCCGCGGGGCCTCGCCGCCGCGGTTCTCGCGACGCTGCCCCTCACGTACGGCCTGCCAAACGCAGAGGCCTACCCGCAAGTCGCGTTCTTTGTCATACTCGCCACGGTGATAATAACGACGTTGGGCCTCGTCGGCGCAAAGAGGATACCGCCGCCGGATCCCGAGGGGGGCGGGTTTGTCACGCCTGGGGCCGAGGAGCCGCCTGGGGCCGAGGAGCCGCCTGGGGCCGAGGAGCCGCCTGGGGCCGAGGAGCCGCCTGAGCAGGCTCCCGCCGCAGGGGGGGCCGGCCCTACGGCGAGGCCCGCCTAGCCGGGGGCCTGCCCGCCCCGTGCGGCCGCCGTGGGGCCTGCGGGTCCCCGAGGGACTGCCTCAGGCCCCTGTAGCGGTTGCGCACGGTGCTCTCTGTCATGTCTGCGGCCTCGGCGATGTCGCGCTGCGACCTGCCCTCGCCGGCCTCCACGCACGCAAAATAGATGGCCGCCGCGGCCAGGCCCATGGGGTCCTTGCCCGCGGCCGCCGCGCTGCGCCTTGCCCTCTCCAGCACGTCATCCGCGCTGCGCCTTGTCCCCTCGGCAATGCCGATCCTGCCCGCTATGCGCTCGACGCACAGGGCAGAGTCGGCCACGGGCATCTTGAGGCCGAGCTCGTTCACGAGAAAGCGGTAGCCGCGCGCGATGTGCTTCCGCTTTATGTTGGCGGCGCGCTCGACGTCCTTGAGGCTCCTCGGCGTCTCCGAGCCGCGGCACGCCGCATAGATGACCGACGCCACGAGCACCGGTATCGCCCTGCCGCGAATCCTGTCCCTCTCGAGGGCCCTTAGGTATATGCGCGCTGCCCTCTTGGCCACGTCATCGGGCACCGCAAGCCTGTCCTTTAGGCCGCCCAGCTCCGAGAGGGCAAGCATAAAGCTGCGGTCGCGGTCCCGCGGCCCCGGCCGCGGCGGCCCTGCGCGCGAGGCCGCCTTGCCGGGGGACATCGAGTCCACAAAATGCCGGTATGTGCGCATGATGTCCGGCCCCACGCCCGCCGGCGCGCCGGCGGCCTTCATCGAGGCTTCGCTGCGGCGCCCCCGGGCGCGGCGCCCTCGGGGGACTTGTTGAGCTGCTCGAGGGACTGCTTTAGGCCCTTGTAGCGGTTTCGTATCGTCACCTCTGTGACGTTTGCGGCCTCGGCAATGTCGCGCTGCGTCTTGTCCTCGCCGTTCTTTACGCACGCGAGGTAGAGGGCCGCGGCGGCCAGGCCCATGGGGTCCTTGCCCGCAGAGACCTCGTTGCGCTTTGCCTGCTTTAGCACGTTCGTCGCGTGGCGCTTTGTCTTTTCGGCAATGCCGATCTTGCTGGCTATGCGCGCGACGCACTGGACAGAGTCCGTCACGGGCATCTTGAGGTCAAGCTCCTTGACGAGCAGGCGGTAGCAGCGCGCAATGTCCTTTCGCTTGATGTTGGCCGCATGCTCGACGTCCTTGAGGTTTCGCGGCGTCGCCGTGTCACGGCACGCCGCATAGAGGGCTGACGCCATCCGTGGTCGTCCTGCGTGAACGAGCGCCACTCGGGGCCGGACTCCTCGAGCTTTTCGGTCATGACATAGCCGCACTTTGAGCAAAAGAGCTCGCCGGACTCGTTGTCCGTGACGAGCTTGCCCTTTGCGCAGCGCGGGCAGGTCTCCCTTGCGCGCATTCCCCGTGCCATAGGGCAGCCCCTTAAGTAAATGGTATTTAAGCGCTGTTGTGGTTCCTGGGCGCCGGACGGCCGGCCCGGGCCGCCGCGACGCGGGCTTAATATGGGGAAAGGGCAGCCGCGGGGAGCCATGGCGCCGTCGTGGCCTGGGGGACTGCGGGGACTGTGGAGGCGGGGGGACGCGCCTGACGCCGCCGAGGCCGACGAGCTCCCAAGGAGGGCGCGCCTGCCCAGCCGCCCTGAGCTCGGCCCGTTCATGCGCTCCCTTCACGACGCCGGCATCGTGACCGGGAACCTGGGCCCAAACCAGTCGGGGCACGACACGTACTGGAGGCTACAGAGCCTCGTGTACCTCGCGGCGCACAACTTTGGACACCCCGGGCTAAAGTACAGCTATGACCCGCACATCTATGGCCCATACTCGTTGGATCTAGCGTGCGACTTTTACAGGTTTGACAGCATGTGCGCCTCTGAACCCATTGGCAGCGACGAGTGGAAGGGCCGAGACGCGTTTCTGGAGCTTGCTAGGCGCCACAGGGGTCTGGACTGGTTGTCTGTCGCAGCCACGCTGACGTACATCAACGGCAAGATGCTCGCCGGCGAAGCCACGTGCGACGCAGATCACGACCATTCCCACCGCGCCTGCCTTGTCGAGCTCACGTACCTTGATCGGCAGGATTTTGCCAGAGAGGGAATATTTAGCGTGTACGACGCGATAAGTAACACGCTCTCAGTCAAGGCACAGCCGGGCGGTGTCGTGACGTGAGCAAAGTGAACTCAATCACAATGTCCATGGCCGTCAGCCTTCCTCCTGTTGCCGTGTTTGTGACCATTGCCCTCCCGGCGCCAATATTTGCCGCCCTTGCGCCCTCACAGAACGCGGCTATGGGGGCATGGGATCTCTTAACCTCGTTTGGGACGGTTGCCGCCCCCGTCGGAATAGGCCTTGCGATAGCTGCTCACGTGCTAGGCAAAAAGCTGGGAATTCTTGTGAGCAGGATGGACAGGATTATCCTCTCTAGGGAGAGATACATGACACAACACGAGCTGCCGTCCCTCTTGGCTCTCTTGGTTGGCGCCACACAAAAAATTTCTCAAATGCGCGCAACTTTGTCCACGGCTCAAGATCAAATTAACACCGACGATGTACTGTTGGTGTTGACGCACCTCCACGCGATCCGAAACGCCATTATTAGCACTAGGCTGCCCAAGTCTAACAACATAGAGCCCTTGCAGGAGATTGACTATGTGATAAAGGCGATCACGCTTGACAATGTTGATCAAAATCTCCTTTTAAAGTTTGAATACACGCTCAAGGAGATACGCGCCGCCGTGATGGCGCGCATGGGCAAGCCGGCCGGCGGCGGCGTGCCGCGCGCGCTTTAATTGCCTGCCCACAGGCTCGCAAACGCGCCGCGCCCGGGCCTTGTGGAGCAGGCCAGCCCGCCTCTAGCCCGGCGGGCGAGCCGATCGTCTGGAACACTACCCCCTTGTCTCTTGTGGAGCCGGCCAGCCCGCCTCTAGCCCGGCGGGGGCAGTTCCTTTGGCCTATGCCTACGGGCCAAAGTCCTCGTCATGTGGCCTCTTTACGCGCGCATGCGGCCCAGGCGCCGCAAAACAGGGGAAGGGGGGCGCTTGCGGGCACGGGCCGCAGATCGCCCCACGACCGGCGCCCAACTGGCCCGCCCGGGACACCACGG